>CALFMR010000342.1 GCA_937880585.1 uncultured Acidobacteriota bacterium | reverse complement strand
GACCGTTTCTCGCCCCTGGAACGTCGAGATGTCGAAGGCCTCAATGCGCCGCGGTAAGGCTGGCAATTGCAGCACGCCGCGCAGTTCGTCGAGTGCGGCGAAGGCGCTCGTGGCCGCGTCACCGAAATGGGACTGATACGCGAGGGCCGCGTTGCGCGTCGCCAGATCGACGAGCCCGCGCTTCTCGCCGCGCTGGGGCACGACGAGACGGACGCGTCGCCCGGCCTCGGCCGAGAGCCACGTCTCGAGCGCGGCCTGGTCGTCGGGGTCGAGGGCGAACGGCAGATGCACTTCGGGCGGCGCGGGTCGGTCTTCGTAGAACTGCTGCACGGCGGCGCTGAGCACGTCGACGGGCGCGCCGGCGTCGAACGCCGGCTCGACACTCGCGTGGGCCGGCGACCCGTTCACGGCGCCATCGACCGCGACATCAGCGGCACGTGCCGCCTCACCGGCCCGATCGTCGCGACGGTTCGGGAGCGACGAGTCGGTGGCGAGCTCGATGCGATCGCAGACGCGTCCGCGTCGCATCTGGAAGACCTGCACGATGGCACCGGCCGGACCGTGCTTGACGCCGAACGCGTCGCGATCGCCGAACGACGGGCTCTCCACGTGATTGTGCCGACTGCTGACGGTCTCAATCGTCCGAATCGCGTCACGCAGGTGCGCCGCGCGCTCGAAGCGCTCCTCGGTGGCCGCCTCGGTCATCTCCGTGCGCAGGTTCTCGACGAGCTCGTCCTGGCGTCCTTCGATGAGGAGCTGCGCCTGATCGACGGCGCGGCGATAGCGGTCGATCGTGCAGATCGACTCGACACACGGCGCGAGGCACCGGTGGATGTCGTACTCGAGGCAGGGCCGCCCGCGCTGGCCGTCGATGACTTCGTTGCACGACCGAATCCCGAACAACCGATGCGCCAGGGACATCGTGCGGCGCGCCACGGCGGCCGGCATGAACGGTCCGGCGTAGACGTTGCCGTCGCGTTCGACACGTCGCGCGACGAGCAGCCGCGGCGCATGCTCGGTGGTCGTGAGCTGGAGGTACGGATACGTCTTGTCGTCGCGCAGCAGGACGTTGTAGCGCGGGTTGCGCTGCTTGATCAGCCGGTTCTCGAGCGCGAGCGCTTCGACGACCGAGCCGGTGACGATGACGTCGAGCGCAGCGGCGTCGCGCAGGAGCGCGTCGTGGCGCGGACTCGTGCCGGCCGCGCCGAGATAGCTGCGGACGCGGTCGCGCAATGCGCGCGCTTTGCCCACGTACAGCGTCTCGCCACCCGCGCCGAGGAACAGGTAGACGCCGGGCTGTTCGGGCAGGCGGGCCATCTGGCCCTTGAGATCCTGAATGGCCATGGGCTACGATGCGACGGACTCAAGGAACGCGCGGCGTCAGACCCGGCCCCGCCGCGGCGGGCTCGTGGGCTCGGGCCTGGACGGATCGATTGACATCCCTGTGACCTTCACTGGCGCAATCGGCGCAGCGTGCAACTTGCCGCTGCGCCTCATCATTGCCGCGTGCGTCCGGCTCCGGATTCATCCCAATCTTCTCACGTTCACCGGCGTGCTCATCAGCGTCGCCGCCGGTTGGCAGCTCGCGCTCGGCCATTTCCGTACGGCCGGGTTCATCATGGTGTGCGCCAACATCTTCGATTTCATCGACGGCAAGGTGGCGACCGAGATGGGCGCGGTGAGCAAGTTCGGCGGCTTCTGGGACTCGGTGATCGACCGCTTCTCGGATCTCTCGCTCTCGGTCGGCCTCATCTGTCTGTACGCGTCGCTCGGCCGGACCGACTACGTGCTCATCACGTCAATCGCGATGGTCTTCGCGACGATGACGAGCTATGCGCGCGCGCGGGCCGAGTCGTTGATCCCGCGCTGCAAGGTCGGCTTCATGGAGCGGCCCGAGCGCATCGTGCTGTTCATGATTGGCGCGTTCACGAATCGCATGGCAGCGGTCATGTGGGTGATTGGCGTGCTGTCGATCGTGACGGTGCTCAACCGCATCCAGTACACGTATCTGGAGCTCACCGGCCGGCCGCAGCCGCGCCGCGGCGGCCTCACCGGCCTCTTCGTCCGCGCGTTCTACTGGACCGACGAGCGCGCCACAGTGCCGTACGACCTCTGGGTCCTCGCGATCCTCGCCTTCGTCTGGATCACCCCGCCCACCTGGCTCGGCGACCCCATGGCCCCGAACGGCCAGGGCGTGCTGCAGTGGCTGATGGGGAGATGAGTCATCTTCTTTGCAATGCGCGGGGCCCCACCCCCGGCGCTACGGCGCTTCGCCGCCCTCGCTCCGCTCGGGCGCTCGCGGTATCAGCGTTCTTTAGTTT
>CALFMR010000341.1 GCA_937880585.1 uncultured Acidobacteriota bacterium | reverse complement strand
GGTCTCGAAATACGTACGGGACCCGCGCCTGCGTCAGGTTCTCTCCTTTCACCCGCTCCTCGTCGGAGGAAACCCGTTCTCGACGACGTCGATCTACACGCTCATCGCGTTTCTCGAGCGAAAGTGGGGCGTGCATTTTCCCATCGGCGGCACCGGCGCGCTGGTGAAAGGCCTGCACAGGCCGACGGCGACGGACCCGAGCCTCGCCCCACCCGGCTGCGAGGCTTTCTACGTGCTCTCGCCGGTGCCGAACCTGTCGAGCGGCACGGACTGGGCGATCGAGGCCGAGCCGTACCGCGCACGGATCCAGTCATTCCTCGAGCGGACCATCCTGCCCGGGCTGGGTGAGGCCGTGGTCACCTCGCGGGTGAGCACGCCGCTCGATTTCCAGGACCGGCTCCTCTCCTATCGCGGCGCGGCGTTCGGGTTCGTGTGGTAGGCGGCCACCGGCGTGAGGCTCGACAGGACGACCTTGATACCCGCCGCATCGGCGAGCTCCGCCATCGATTGAAGATTGCCTTCGATCTCCTCGTCGGTCATCGGCCCCGTGTTGCCCGCGATGTCATTCGTGCCGCCCAGAATGACGACGACTTTCGGGTGAAGGTTGATGACGTCAGCGCGGAACCGCAAGAGCATCTGCGGCGTCGTTTGGCCGCCGATGCCGCGATCGACATAGGCCGGATTCTCGAAAAAGTCGCCGAAGCGCGGCTGCTGCCAGATGTCGGTGATCGAGTCACCCATGAAGACCGCGGTCGGTTGCGAGACGGCGTGGTTCGCCTCGCGATAGCGCGCAAGATTCGGCCAGTCGCGCAGCCGCGCGTCGTTGGCCGCGACGGTCCGCACCGCGGAGGCCAACGACGTGCAGTCGGTCAGCGCCGGCGGCAGGGGCTGGACTTGTCCCCGTCCGCCCTGCGCCGAAACCGGTCCTCCCAGTACTGCCGTCGCCCCTATCACCACTACGCCGTAGGCCATCCGTCTGACACCCATGAGAGCCTCCTGTCGGACGAGATAGTACTGGTGAATGGCGAATATGGAACCTGGAACGTTGGAACCGGTTCCTGGTTCCGTGGGTTCCAGGGTTTCACGTTCGGGGAGTGAGGTTCCGGGTTCGACGTTCCTGGTTCGGAGGGTTCCCGGTTCAGTGGTTCCAGAGTTCCGCAGTGCTGCCGCCTCCGCTCGGCGCGTCGAGGGCAGGGCAGGCGGCCGCTCTGGCATCGAACCCGGGGAAGCCGCGCGCCTGCGGTCGCATGGCGAACCAGGAACGATGCGCCCGAAGAGCCGCCCGAACCCGGAACTCCGCGCGCCCGAACCGCCGCGCGGAGAACGCGGAACCTGGAACCCGCACCGTCCGCAGGCTCGCGCGGCGAACCGGGAACCCCCGGCGCAGCCGAAGGCGCGCCGAGAACCCGGAACCGCCGTGTCGAACGTGAAACCCTGGAACCCGGAACCCGGAACCGACACGTTTTCTTAGTACACTAGCCCGGTGACCCATTCCGACCGTCTCCGGCTCGCCGTCTTCATCGACTTCGACAACATTGAGATCGGCGTCAAAAACACGCTTGGCACCTCCTTCGATGCCGGCCTCGTGCTCGAGGCCCTCAAGGAGCGCGGCGAGGTCGTGTCCAAGACCGCCTACAGCGACTGGCAGCGCGCCGGCGGCTACAGCCGCGCGCTCACCCAGCACGCCATCAAGATGGTCCAGCGCAATCTGACGCCCGGCGGCGACAAGAACGGCGCGGACATCAATCTGGCCCTCGACGCGCTCGAGATGGCCTTCACCCATTCCCACATCAACGCCTTCGTCATCGTCGGCGGCGACAGCGACTTCATCAGCCTCGTCGAAAAGCTCAAGCAGTACGACAAGAAGGTGTTCATCGTCGGCGGCCGCCAGTTCACGAGCGGCATCTTGCAGCGCAACTGCCACGAGTTCATCGCCTACGAGAACCTGGCCGGCGCGGGTGCGAGCAGCCGGCGGCACGTCGGCCGCGAGGCACCGAGCGCGCGTGCGTCGGCGTCGATCGAACAGGCGATTCCACTCGTCGATCGCGCATTGAAGGTCCTGCTCGAACGCGACGTCTCGCCGCAGCTTGGCCTGCTCAAGAGTACGCTCCTCCAACTCGACTCGACGTTCTCGGAACGCAGCTACGGCGCGGGATCGTTCCGCGACTTCGCGCAGAAGCTCGAGAAAGCCGGCGTCATTCGCGTACATCAGGGGAAGGGCGGATGGCTCGTCGGACCGCCCGACGGTCAGCCGTCGCCTGGCGAACGGACCTCGCGCGGGCCGGCGGAGGACAGCCCCGATCGGCAGCACGCGACGGCCGACGAGTCGCCCGCTCCGCCGCGAGACGATCGCGGGCGCCACCGCGGACCCGATGTCGTCGAACCCGCGGGCGGCGTCGCCGAGGGCTTGGCCGAGTTCCGGCGCATCCTCGGTGCGGCCGTCATCCGGCGATGGCCGATGTATCTGCGCAACGTCAAACAGGTACTGCGCCAGGCCGCGCCGCCGTTCGACGAACGCGCCTACGGGTTCGGCAGCCTGGTCGATCTGCTGCGCGCGGCGCAAAAAGATGGGCTCGTCCGCGTCGACCGCGATCGCCAGGGCGTGATTCGCGTCTTCCAGGGCACGGCGGTGCCGGCCTCAGCACCGGCCCTCGACGGCTTGCCGCGCGATGAAGAGCTGGATGAAGAAACCGCCGCGGCCGAGCGGGCGGCGGCTGAGAGCGCGTCGTACGAGCCACCGGCGGCGCCGGAGGTCGACGTCGAGTCCGCGGCGGCAACGGCGGACGAGGACGTCGAATCGGCCGATGGCGGTGAGGAGGCGACGCCCTCGCGCAAACGTCCCGCGCGGCGACGGAAGACGGCTGTGGCCAAGCCGGCGGCGACGGCGGCACCTCGTGTCCCCCGCGCTCGTCGCGCGCGGCGCTGAGCGAGGACACGTCTGGCTTCTGGCTTCAAACTTCTGACTTGATCCGGCACGTGTCCTTCCGGAGGTGACGCCATGACTCGTCGCGCCGCGTTCCTCGTGCTCGCCTTGTCCGTGCTCGTCGCGTCGCGTCCCGATGCGCAGACCCGTCGTCAGTCGGCCCCGTCCGTGTCGATTGGGAGCTTGCCCGCGTCATTCGCCGGCACGCTGCCGTGCGCGGACTGTCCCGGCATCCGCGACCAGATCAATCTCCTGCCGGACCACGCGTTCGCCGAACGGCTGACGTATCTGGACCGCAGCGTCACGCCGGTCGATCGCGTCGGGACGTGGGTGCTCTCGTCCGACCGTCGCGTCATCGCGCTCCTCGCGAGCGGGGCCGAGCGGCCCGTGCTCTTTTCCATTCGCGACAGCTTGACGCTGCGCGCGCTCGATATCGACGGCCGCGAGCTTGCGACCTCGCTCCCGCGCGACCTTCGGCGCCAGCGCGCGTTTCAGCCGCTCGACCAGCGCGTGACCGTGCGCGGCCTGTATACGTTCGAGAATCCGCAGGGGCGGCTCGCCGAGTGCGCGACGGGCGAGCGGTGGACGATCACGGCCACTGGCGCGGCTGACGAGTTGCGTACAAAGGCCGGCGCTGGCAGCGCGCGAAGCCGGCGGTCAGCTCCCGTACTCGTGACGCTCGATGGACGTGTCACGATGGGCGGCCCGCGATCGGACGTGCCGCCGATGTTCGCCGTCCAGCGCGTCGTCGAGGTCCAACCCGGCGGAGCGTGCGCGCCGCGCTTGGCCGCCGCGCCGCTCGGCGGGACCGAATGGCGGCTCGTGCGCCTGAGCGGGACCGACGTCCCGTCGTCATCCGACGCGCGGCGTCAACCCGGGTTGACGTTTCTCGCCGACACCCAGACGTTCGCCGGATCGAGTGGTTGCAACCACGTGACCGGCCGCTACGACATCACGAACGGCGAGAACCTCAGACTCACCGCCGCCGCCGGCACGCTCATGGCGTGTATGGACGCCCCGAACACCGAGCTCGAATCCGCGTTCCGCGCCGCACTCGGCAAGGTGCGGACGTTCCGCGTCGTCGGGCGCTGGCTCGATCTGTTCGACGAAAACGGCCAACCAATCGCGCGGTTCGAAGCGCCCGAGCCGCGATAGCACGCGAGGCAAGC
This sequence comes from uncultured Acidobacteriota bacterium, assembly GCA_937880585.1. Taxonomy (GTDB): domain Bacteria; phylum Acidobacteriota; class Vicinamibacteria; order Vicinamibacterales; family SCN-69-37; genus CALFMR01. The sequence continues at coordinate 417 of CALFMR010000341.1, read as the reverse complement.
GCCCCGTATTCCTGCGGTCGTCTTCGGCCGGAGCCTCGCCGTTCGCCACGGCCATCGATATCCCGGCTGTCGCGCACTCACCTGGCATCCTGCTTGCTCAGGTCGGGTGCGTGCCCGCGACCGGATCGCGTCAGCTCACCGGCCAATGGGGCGAGGATCTCGCCTGCGCGGAACTCTCGCGTCGCGGGTACGCCATTCTCGCGCGCCGCTATCGCACGCGCTTCGGCGAGATCGACGTCGTAGCGGAGCAGCGCGGCGTCGTGGTGTTCGTCGAGGTCAAGGCGCGGCGGACGAGCCGATTCGGCGCGGCCGCCGACTCGATTCCGTTCTGGAAGCGGCGGCGCATCGCGGCGATGGCGCTCGACTACCTGGCCTGGACGGGCCGGCTCGACGTCCGCTGCCGCTTCGACGTCGTGG
>CALFMR010000340.1 GCA_937880585.1 uncultured Acidobacteriota bacterium | reverse complement strand
CGAAGATCGCGAAGCGAGCAGACCCCGCGCCCTCCAAAAGAAGATGACAGACGGAAAAAACGATAGAATCCCCGCCCGAGGTCTTCGATAGTCATCATGTCGTTGTCGTTCAGCCGTTTTTCTCTTCGCGCGTTGGCGATCGGTGTGGTGGGTGTGGCCACCGCCGCGTTGACGGGGCTCACGATCGGTGCGCAGGCGCCGGCCTCGGCCGCGCAAACGTCAGGGCGCGGTGCCGGTGCCGCCACGCCCGCACGTGGCGCGGGCGGTCCTGCCGCACAGGCGGGCCGCGGCCGTGGCGATCAGCCGGGCTCTGACTTCCTGAAGCGTCCGGCCGTCGTTCGCCAGACGCCGGAGGCCGAGCAGCAGATGTTCTTGCTGCCCGAGGGCTACCACATCGAGAACGTACTGGCCGATCCCGACATCGAGGATCCGGTCGGCGTCACCTTCGACGGCAACGGCCGGATGTACGTCCTCGAGATGCGCTCCTACATGCGCGACGTCGAGGGCACGGGCTGGGACCAGCCGATGAGCCGCATCTCGCGCTGGGAGGACACCGACGGCGACGGCGTCTACGACAAGCACACGGTGTTCGTCGACCATCTCGTCATGCCGCGCATCGCGTTTCCGCTGCGCGACGGCGAGCTGCTCGTGCTCGAGACCAACAACCGCGACCTCTACAAGTACACGGACACGGATGGCGACGGCGTGGCCGACAAGAAAGAGGTCTTCTACAAGGACTACGGCCGCGTCCAGAACCTGGAGTGGCAGCCGGGCGGCATGGTCTGGGCGCTCGACAACTGGATCTATACGACCTACAACCCGTTCCGCCTGCGGCTGACGTCGGACGGCAAGATCCTGCGTGAAGAAACGGTCCCGAACGGTGGCCAGTGGGGCGAGGCGCAGGACAACCACGGCAAGCTCTGGTTCGTCGACGGCGGCGGCGAGATCGGCCCGGTCAACTTCCAGACGCCCATCATCTACGGCGCGTTCAACGTGCCCGACAACTTCGAGCCGGATTTCCAGGCACCCTGGGGCGCACCGGGCGGCATCTCCGACATGCAGGGTGGCATGAACCGCGTGCGGCTGCCCGACGGGACGTTGAATCACTTCACGGCCGCGGCTGGCCCGGCGATCTATCGCGGCGACCGGCTCCCGCAGGATCTCGTCGGCGACCTACTCTTCGAGGAGCCCGTCGGCCGCATCGTCCGCCGCGCCAAGGTCGTCGTGACTGACGGCCTGACGCAGTTGCGGAACGCGTATCCGAAGTCGGAGTTCGTCCGGTCGACCGATCCGCTCTTCCGCCCCGTGAACATCGTGAACGCGCCCGACGGCACGTTGTACCTGATGGACATGTACACGGGCGTCATCCAGGACGCGCAGTTCGTCGGTCCGGGGTCTTACCTCGCCCGCAAGGTCGCGCAGTACGACCTGGATCAGCAGCACAACTTGGGCCGCATCTGGCGCATCACGCACGACGGGATGGCGCCCGACCAGACGCGTCCACAGATGTACCGCGAGACGCCGGCGCAACTCGTCGCACACCTGTCGCATCCGAACGGCTGGTGGCGCGACACGGCGCAGATGCTGATCGTGCTGAGCGGCGACAAGTCCGTCGTTCCCACGCTGCAGACGATGGCGAAGACGTCGGCCAATCCGCTGGCGCGGATTCACGCGCTCTGGACGATCGAGGGCCTCGGCGCGCTCGATGCCGGTCTCGTCCGCGATCTGATGAAGGACGCGGACACGAACATCCGCATCCAGGCCATCCGCGCGAGTGAGTCGCTCTACAAGGCCGGTGACAAGTCGTTCGCCAACGACTACCGCGCGCTGCTCAAGGATCCGAACACGGACATCGTCATTCAGGCGATGCTGACGATGAATCTGCAGCAGGTGCCCGATGCGAAGGCGCTCATTCAGGCGACGTCACAGTCGAGCCGCGTGCGCGGCATCCGCGAGATCGGCAGCCAGATTCTGAAGCCGGGCGCGTCGCTCGGCCAGCGGCCGTCGCTCGCCGACACGGGCGCGATGAACGCGAACATGAGCGTCGAGGATCGGCGCGTGCTCACGCACGGCCAACAGATCTTCGGCGAGCTTTGCTATTCGTGCCACGGCACGGACGGCAAGGGCGCGCCGATCGCCGGCGCGGCCGATGGCGCCACCCTGGCTCCGCCGCTCGCCGGTTCGCCGCGCGTCACGGGACATCGCGACTACATCATCAAGGTGTTGTTGCACGGTCTGCAGGGACCCGTTGGTGGCAAGGACTACAACGGCGGCGCGGTCATGGTGCCGATGGGCGCGAACGACGACGCGTGGATCGCGGACGTGGCGAGCTTCGTGCGCAAGAGCTTCGGCAACGACGCGTCGATCGTGACGCCGGACCAGGTTGCCGCCATGCGCAAGGCGGATGCGGCGCGCAACGCGCCGTGGACGTCAGCCGAACTGCTGCCGACCGTTCCGTCGCTCGTCGGGAACACGGACGCGTGGAAGCTGACGGCCAGCCACAATACGGCTGAAGCGGGTAATGCGCTCGGCGCGAACTACGCGCGCTGGGACACGGGCGCGCCGCAGCAGGCCGGCATGTGGTTGCAGATCGAGCTGCCGCAGGCCGTGACCGTGAGCGAGATCCAGATCGACGCCGCGCCGCCGCCGATTCCGTTCGGCGCGCGCTTCGCGCGTGGCGGTCGGGACGGACGGGCAGGTGCAGCCGGCCGCGGCGGCGCAGGTGGGCGCGCGGGCGCGGCGGGACGTGGCCGGGCCGGCGGTCGTGGCCGCGGCTTCACGCCGCCTCCGCCAGCGGCGGGTCCGGTTGGGTACCGCGTGCAGGTGTCGACCGACGGCCGGACGTGGGGATCGGCGCTGGCCGAAGGTGCGGGCAGCGACGACACGACGATCATGACGCTCAGCCGCCCGACGTCCGCGAAGTTCATCCGCGTCACGCAAACCGGCGCGGCCACGCACGGTCAAGTCTGGTCGGTCGGCGGCTTACGCGTCTATCAGCTCCAAGCCGCCGCGCACTAAATAAAGATGACACCGCGAGCCCCCGAGCGCAGCGAGGGCGGCGAAGCGCGTAGCGCGGGGGTGGGGCCCCGCGCCACTGCAAAGAAGATGACTCGACACGCCGGGAGGGCCGCTACGCTCTCGGCCCGACGACGACCGTGAAGTCCGCGCCCTCCCATCGGCCGGCTTCGGGCCAGTAGAAGGTGAACGTGACGACCGCGCCGATGCCGAGCGCGGTCGTCGAGAGGTCCGCGACCCAGACGCCGAGGTCCGTGTCGCGGGCCTCGACGTCGGCCGCGGTCTGCCATCCATCCGTGCTCCAGTGTACGCGCGCGGGCACGATCGTCTCGACGCGCAGCGTCCGTCCCTGCGCGAGTGTGCGGATCCGTCGATCGAATCGCCAGCAACCGAACGCCGACGTCGTCTGCTCGACAACGTAGCGTTGTCGCGTCTGAAGGGGGCAATCGAAGACGCGTCCGTCCCGAATCGAGCGGTGCAGCTTCAAATATTCGGCGTGCGCCCAGACGAGGGGCATCGCGGAGCCTGACGGCTGGCCGAAGACGAGCTCGCGCGAGGGCACGTCGGCGCCGTCCCACATCTGCTCGGGAATCAGGCCGCGATCGCCGGCGCAGGCCTCGAGCGCCTGGAGCAGCTTCGTGGCCTCGTCCAGGTGTCCGGCCGCGATCTCGTAATGCCCACGCTCGCCGGCGAGCAGCGGCCACGGCCGTCCGATGCCGACGCCGTCGAATGGCGATCCGTCCTCGTGTTCGCCATAGCCATCATCGGTATAGCGACGCCAGAGCGGGCCGAACGGAAAGTCCACCTTCAGGTGTGCGTCGACCGCGCGAATCGTGTTGACGATGCGCCGGTCGTCGGCCGCGCGGAGCCCGAAGCGGACGAACGCCAGCGCGTCGGGACTGATGATGTCGCACGCCGCGACGTTGGCCTGCGCCCACGGCCGGTTCTTGATGGGCACGAAGCCGAAGGCGGGCGACGAGGCATCGGCCGTCTCGGGCGGCGCGATGCGGACGTAATAGCCGTCGACGCCGGCCGCGGCCGCGAGATCGGTGCCCTGCACGTACATCCACGACTCGATGGCGTCGTTCCACGCGTCGGCCGTTTCGCGGAGGTACGTGCCGACCGACGGCTCGCCCTGCGCGTCGGCCATGTCGGCGGCGACGAGCAACGCGGCGATCTCGACGGCGACGGTCGACGGCGCGAAGCCGGCATCTTCTTCCCAGCGATCCTGCTCGGTCGCCGGGCCGGTGCGTGCGATGAAGGCGGCCGCGCGACGAACCATCGGCCAGAAGGTCGCGACCTCGTCGGGCGTGACGTGGCGCTCACGGACGATGAGGTCCAGCAGCAGGATGGGAAAGGCCGTCTCGTCGAGCTGGACGCCGTGCCAGTACGGATCGCCATCCACCCACATGTTCTGCGGCCACGACCCGTCGGCGCTCTGCGTGACGCGGAGATATTCGAGCACACGCATGGGCTCGTGCTGCGCGCCGGCCGCGAGCAGTCCACCGGCGGCCTCGACGAGATCGCGTGGCCACACGAGGTGGTACCCGCCCAGGTCATCATCGGTCTTCGCATCGCCCCAGGGGATCGAAAGGCTCGCGATGAGCGCGCCGGGAATGCGCTTGGATTCGTGGCACCGCAGTACCGCGGCGCTCGTGCGTGCGACGGCGTCTCCGTCCGCACCAAGGCCCGCTGCGGCGGCAAATCGCTGTTGCCAGTCGTGCCACGCGCCGACGTAGCCATCACGCGCGGTGTCGAAGCCGGCAAGGAGACTCGCGCGCGCCCGCTGGCCCGCCTCCGTCGCGGAACTGCCGAAGGCGAGCGCGACGACGAACCGTCCGCCGCCGGTGAGATCGACCTCGCCGGTGAGCGCGACGTTGCCATTCTCGGCGCGCGGATAGATCGCGGACAGCCGTTTGTGCGCGACGAGATCCTGCCAACCGTCCGAAACACCGACGAAGCCGGCCGAGCCTCGCATCCAATCGGGCGACGCTGCCACGGCCAGCGCCACGCCGCCACGCGAGGCGAAGAGCATCGGCACGCCCTTGTAGTCGCCGACCCACGCCGTGTTGCCGCGGCCGCCGTTCGCCAGGTGCGGCGCGAGGAGAACGTAGACGTGGTAGTCGCCCATCGCGCCCGTGAGCGGCGTGAACGCGATCTCCTGAAGCACGACGTCGCGTGCCGGATCGGTGACGACGGTCTTCTCGATGCGATAGCGGCCGTGCCGGCAGGTATTGACGAGGTGGAACGCCGGGACGCCGGGCGCCAGCCAGCGCGTCTCGCTCGCCGCGTCGCGCTTCTCTTCGGAGAAGAAGGACTGCCCGTCGGTGACGATGAGGCCGAGGTCGCGGAGGCAGGCCTGATCGAGACGCGGGTAATAGACCTCGTTCAGGATCCCGTGGCTCAGCGTGAACCAGACGCGACTCGCGCGTTGGACCGCGGTGCCGATGCCGTTCTTGGCGCTAGACGTCCAACGCGGCTCGATGCCAGGCCAGCCGGGTGGGGTGGGGGGAGGATCGGACATGGGATAAGGATAAGAGATTCCGCCGGATACAATCGTCGCGGCCATGCACGCTTCGTCGCGGCTCGACGACCAGCTTCGGGCGCTCTTTGCTCGCGTGTCGGTGGACGCACGATACCGCGCGATCATCGCCGATTTCTTTCACGGCTATCTGGCGGCGACCGCTGACGCACCGGGCACCGCGGCCGCGCGCGATCGACTCGTGACGCAGTACCTCGATCTGCTCGCCGACCAGTTCGAGCGGCCGTTCACGTTCGCGCCGTACCACGAACACATCACGGCGCCCTTCGACTACTACACGTTCGGCATCGAGTTCCTGCGTCCGCTCGTCGACGAGACGCGATCCTCGGTGCGCGGGCTCGACGAGTTGGCACGTGCAGCGGAGGCGCTGGCTCGCGGCGAGAACGTCGTGTTCTTCGCAAACCATCAGACGGAAGGCGATCCTCAGGCGATCAGTCTGCTGCTCGAACACTCGCAGCCGGCCATGGCCCGCGCGATGATCTTCGTCGCCGGTGGCCGCGTGCTCACCGATCCGCTGGCGGTTCCCTTCAGCATGGGACGCAATCTGCTGTGCGTGTACTCGAAGCGCTACATGGACCAGCCGCCCTCGGATCGCGCCGCGAAGCAGCGTCACAACCGGAAGACGATGGAGATCATGGCGCGGCTGCTCGCCGAAGGCGGCCGGTGTATCTACGTGGCGCCGAGCGGCGGACGCGATCGGCCGGGGACGGATGGCCGCGTCGAGGTCGCACCGTTCGATCCGCAGAGCATCGAGATGTTCGTCCTGATGGCGCGCCGCTCGGGGCGGCCGTGCCACTTCTATCCAATGGCCCTGGCCACCTACGACATGCTCCCGCCGCCCGACACGATTCAGGTCGAGCTCGGCGAGCGGCGTCTCACGCGCCGCAGTCCCATTCACCTGGCCGTTGGAGCGGCAGTCGACGTCGATCGCTTTGCCGGGCACGATCTGCCGGATGCTGCGGCGCGTCGGCAGGCACGGGCCGTGGCGATCCACGATCGTGTGTGCGCCGACTACCGCGAGCT
>CALFMR010000339.1 GCA_937880585.1 uncultured Acidobacteriota bacterium | reverse complement strand
GTCGATCTCGCGATCGATGTCCGCAGCGGCCACGTCACGGCATCAGCGGGCTACATCATGCCGTGGGGCACGGCGCGCCGCTGACCACGTAGCGCGCGCGACGCCGAAGAGTGGCCCGCGGCTGACCAGATCGAGACGGCCGGGTGCCGGATTGGGCACGGCCGTCCCCTCCACGCGACGCCCCCACACGGATTTTCATCCTCTCGACACTCACGCACCCGCGTCGGCGGCGGCCGCGCCACGACCACGCGGCCTCACGCCGGGTCGAAATCTTGCATGGGTCTCTCTCGAAGGCGGTCCGAATGGCTGCCGATACCGCGCCTGCGGGAAACGATGGGTCCGAGGAATTTCATGACGTACTTTCGAAGGCATCCCGGCTTTTTTTCTCTTTGCGTCGCGTTGGCCGTGGCGGCGGCCATCGCGGTGACATCGTCCGCCTGCGACAACAATGACGACCAGACGCCGACCGGTCCGGGCACGACGCCAACGGTCACGGGCGTGCTGCCAACGCCCCTCGTCGTGAACGCCAACGCGCAACATCTGACGATCTCCGGCAGCAATTTCCAGCCGGACCTCACGCTGCTCGTGACGCCGCCCGGCGGGTCCGTGCAGACGATTTCAGGCTCGTCCATTCAGGACTTCCAGTCGACGTCGTTCCAGGTCGATGTCGTGCTCGACACGGCGGGCACGTACGGCCTCATCGTACGCAACGTCAACGGCAATGCCTCGGCGTCCTTTCCCGTGCAGGTGCAAAGTGGATCGCCCACGGGCACACCGAACATCGCCTCGGTGACACCGGTGAGCGTCACGCATGGTGCCGATCAGGTACTCGTCACGCTCAACGGCACCAACTTCGCCCAGGGTCTGAGCGTCGTCGTGACACGGCCGTCGGGCGGTCCGACGGTGATCACCAACGGCTTCAACGTCATCACGGCCACCCAGGTGCAGTTCATGTTCGTGCTCGACACCGCGGGCACCTACGCCTTCAGCGTGACCAATCCCGACGCGCAGGCGTCGAACGCGGTGGTCATCACGGCTACGTAGACAGGAGACCGACATGCGCAAGATCCTCATTGCGGCGGCGATGGCCGCCGTCGCCGTCGCGGCCACGCCTCGACGCGCGCAGGCCCAGACCTTTCTGACGCCCTTCGCGGGCGCGACGTTCGGCGAAGACGCGCCGAACCAGCAGTTTACCGGCGGCGCCTCGCTCACGTTCATGGGCACGGTCGCTGGCTTCGAGGTGGATTTCGGCTACACGCCGGACTTCTACGACAAGAACGATAACGCGGTGATCATCGGCAGCAACAACGTCACGACGCTCACCGGGAATCTGGTCATCGGAGTCGGCGCCGGTCCCATCCGGCCGTACGTCGTCGGCGGCGTCGGCCTCGTGCGCAGCCACGTCAACGGGACCGATCTCTTCGACGACGTGTCGGCGAACGACTTCGGCGTTGACGCGGGCGCCGGGCTCACGGTGATGCTGAGCAACCACGTCGGCCTGCGCGGCGACGTGCGCTACTTCCGCAGCCTGCAGGATCCGCCCGGAGGCGCGGTCGATCTGCAACTGGGCAAGTTCGACTTCTGGCGCGGCACCGGCGGCATCGCGTTCAAGTTCTGACGCCGTCGTCTCGTCGAAGGTGATCGACGTTCGAAGTTTGAAGTTCGAAAGTATGAGCTGACGCGCCCCGGCGCGTCAGCTCATATACCATCCGCCGTTCACGTTGATGGTCTGTCCCGTCACGTAGCCGTTGCCCGCCAGCATCACGGCGACGTCGGCGACTTCGTCGACGGCACCGAAGCGGCCGACGGGAATCAGGTCGGCGCGCGCGCGCGGATTGCTCGTCACCATCTCCGTCTCGATGAGCGCCGGCGCGATTGTGTTCACCGTGATCCCTTCGCGCGCGAGCATTGCCGCGTAAGCGTGCGTCAGGCCGAACAACCCGGCCTTCGACGCGGCATAGTGCGGTCCGACGACGCCGCCGAGTTGGGCGGCAACCGACGACAGATTGACGATGCGCCCCCAGTGCCGCGCACGCATGCCCGGCAGCACGGCCTGCGTCAGCAGGAACACGGACGTGAGGTTGACGGCGATGAGCTCGTCCCAGTCGCGCGCGGTGATCTCCGCGATCGGCTGCGGCCGGATGATGCCGGCGTTGTTGACGAGGATGTCGACCGCGCCGAACGCGCGCAGCGTCTCGTCAGCAATTCGCGCGAGATCGTCCCGCCGCCCGACATCGGCCTGCCGCACGAGCACACGGCGGCCAATCGCTTCGATCGCGCGCGCGGCTTCGCGCGCTTCGTTCTCGCGCGTGTGATACGTCAACGCCACGTCGGCGCCCGCGCGTGCGAGCGCAATGGCCACGGCGCGCCCGATGCCGCGATTCCCGCCGGTGACGAGCGCGGTCCGTCCTGTCAGATCGATCATGAGTGATGGGCCTCCTGTGCGGGCATTATCGGTCCTCGCGATCTTCGCATTCCGCTTGACAAGCCGGGCGCGGCACCCGACAATCGGAGCACAGTGATGACGCTCCGTCGCGTGGCTACGTGTTGTCCGGCCGGAACCCGTTCCGGTGCGCGGCGAGCTGTGTCTGCCAGGGGCGTCTGACCCGACGGCATTTCACGACACATTCTGAACAGCTCGAAGGCCCGGAACCGCAAGGTCCGGGCCTTTTTTTGCGTGTACGTCCATCTTGCCGGGGCGCGGTGACGAAGAGGAAACGTGACGGTCTGCAAAACCGTTAAGCGAGGGTTCGAGTCCCTCCCGCGCCTCCATCCTGTCTGCGGCACGCCGCCGGCCGGTCATGACCGGCTCGGCTGGCGTGTCGCCTGGCTGCTCGCCACCCTCGTCGATCCCATCACGGCACCAGAGCCGTTACTGGAACAGCTCGCGACACTCCGCCGAGACGTACCCGACGCCAGTCACG
>CALFMR010000338.1 GCA_937880585.1 uncultured Acidobacteriota bacterium | reverse complement strand
GATCCGCGCCGGAGGACTTCCTCGCGACCGGTCCGATTGCGCCCGCGCTCGTCACGTGGCGCTTCTGGCGGGATCGCCTTGGCGCCGATCCCGGTGCGATCGGACGGTCGCTCGTCGACGACCACGGACAGGGCATCCGCGTCGTCGGCGTCCTTCCGCGCAACTTCCTCTTCCCCTTTCCTGCCCGGACGGCGGAGCTGCTGATGCCGCGCGTCGACGCGACGCCTCGCGGCCTCGGCCGCACCCTCAGGGTTCTGGAACGCCTCGATCCGTCGATACCCGTCGAGGCCGCCTCCGCACGCCTGGCGGCCGTCGTCGCCGCGTGGGCCAATACGCAGTCGTCTTCGTCGACCGGCGCGACTCGGCCGGCACCGGACGACGCGGCCGGACTCCAACCCATTCGTCAAGCGCTCACCGAAGGCTGGACGGAAAAGCCGTGGATTGCGTTCGCGACGGCTCTCGCGCTCCTGCTCATCGCCTGCCTCAACTTCTCGAGTCTCGCGGTCGCGCGCATCAGCCGACAATGGCGTGACCTCGCGGTACGGCGTGCGCTCGGCGCGACCTACGTCGACCTGCTCCGCCTGCTCACGGTGGAACATGCGGCCATCGTCATGGTCGGCGCAGCGGCCGGCGGTCTCGGCGCATATCTCCTGCTGGCCATCATGCGGAACCTGATCGACGGCATGTACATGACCGTGCTCAAGCCGCCGACGATCGATCTCCGCGTCATCGCCTTTCTCGCGCTCGCATCGATCGTGTGCGTCGTCGCCGTGACGGCCGTGGCCGCACGGGCGGCTACCCGCGCCAGTCTGCGGAGCGCGATCGCCGATGGCGGCCACGCCACCAGTCGCGGCCGACGATGGTTTTCCGTCGTCGCGTTCGAAGTCGCGGCCGCGCTCGTGATGACGGTCACGGGCGCACTCGTGGTGGGCAGCCTGCTGCGCGTGTGGGGCGAAGATCCCGGCCTGGACGTCGATCGCACGGCCGTCGTCTCGATCGCGCCGCCGGCCGGCGCGTCCGTGGCCGACCTCGACGCGCTCGTGAGCGTCGCGGGACATCTCCCCGGAGTCGCCGCCGCCGGCGGGACGGCGCATTCCGTTCTCGAGCACGCGTTCAACGGCAGCGTCTTCGATACGCCGCCTGGCGTTGCCGGGTGGTCGCGCGGCGAGGGCTTCCCAATCGAGAGCATTCCCGTCACGCACGGCTACCTCCAAGCGGCGGGCCTCGATCCGTTCGCAGGACGCCTGCCGACCGATGAGGAATTGAGGACCGGCGCTCCGGTCATCGTCGTGAGCCAAGGCGTGGCGCGGCGGTACTGGCAAGGCCGGCGGCCAATCGGACAGATCCTGACCTACAACGACCGTCCCTTCACCGTCGTCGGCGTCGTCGCCGACGCGAAGTATCTGGCGCTCGACCTTGACGAGGTCGGCGAGATCTACTGGCCCGTGGCCGCGTCGCCGCGGCCGGCCGTCTCGAATCTGCTCGTTCGGTTCGGCACGTCGCGCAATGCCGTCACGCCGTTCGTCGCCAACCTTCGCCGCGCCTGCCCACAATGCTGGGTCGGTCGCGCCGAGATGTTGACCGATGCGCTCGGCGACTCCATCCGCCCGCGCCGGTTCAGCGCGTGGCTTTTCTCCGCGTTCGGCGCCGCGGCACTCACGATCACGGGCGTCGGGATCCTCGGCCTCGTCGCCATGACGACGAGCCGGCGGACGCGGGAGATCGGGATCCGCATGGCGCTCGGCGCCCACGCGACAATCGTCACCTGGCAGATTGTCCGGGAGCAGCTTCGCTCGATCGCGCTCGGCCTCGCGATCGGCGGTCTCGTCGCGGCCTATGTGGTGCGATTCGTGGCCGCGTACCTCTACAAGACGCCGGTCTACGATCCGTGGGCGTGGGGCGCGGCGATCGCGGTGTTGTTGGCGGTGGCCACGATCGGGGCCCTCGTTCCCGCCCGCCGGGCGGGCCGCGTGAATCCGATGCAGGCGCTCAACGCGGAATGACGCGCCCGGCCCGAGCTCACGACTTCTCTTCCGACGATGCGTGCAGGCCCGGCAGAAACTGCCGGAAGGCGACGCGCGCCGACACGATGTCGGCGCGATCGATCTTCAGCTCGTTCGCAATGCGATGGATTTCCGTCTCTTCGGCGATGGAGATGGCATCGTCCACGGCGGACACCGCGAAAAGACATCGCAGGAGCGCGAGCTTGTCGTCATAGGTAGCCGTCGCGGCGAACTCGCGCGCGACGAGATAGTCGGCCGTGCCCGCGAAGAGTTGCGTGCTCGTCTTGGCGAGCCCGACGACGAGCATCGCCTGGTCGACGGGTAGGTGCCCCTGCTTGGCGACCAGCTCTTCCATCGCACGCGTTTCTTCGGGACTGACGCCATCGTCGGCGCGCGCCACGCGCCCGAGCAGGAACGCGAACCCCGCGAGAAAGCGCGCCCGATCGGCCGGCAACTGATCCAGCGCGTCCAGGATCTGCCGAAGCGCCGGCTGATCGCCCGCCGCCCCGGTTCGATCGAGTCCCAGCCACGCACGCAGTGATTTCATGCGCACATGATGACGCGATCCACCCGTCGATCCCAAGCCGCGGCAGCTGCAGTCGGCTTCTATCGCTCGAACGACCCGTCGGAACTGCGCCTCGATCGGGTAGTCTTCCGGACATTGGATATGAGCGGTACGGAGGACTCGATCATGAGAACGAGCAAGCGGACAGGACACGGCGTGTTCGGTATGGCACTGGCCGTCCTCGCGGCCGCCGTGGTCACGCACGCCCGGCAATCCACCGCCCCGACGCCAGCCGCGCCGCAGCCGCAGGGCGGCCGCATGGTCTTCACCGAGCCGGCGCCGCTCGACTTCAACGACCACACGGGCTACGTGCCGCTCTTCGACGGCGTCAGCCTGAAAGGCTGGGACGGCAACCCGAAGTTCTGGCGCGTCGAGGACGGCGCGATCGTCGGCGAGTCGACGCCGGCCAATCCGAGCGGGAACAGCTACCTCGTCTATCGCGACCTGACCGCGAAGGACTTTACGCTGAAGTTCGAGATCAAGGTCGAAGGCACGGGCGGCAGCGGCCTGCAGTATCGCAGCGTGACGGGACAGCCATGGCTGCGGCCCATCGCGCCGGCGGTGATCGCGAATGCCGGACCGGTGAATCTGAATTGGATGATGACGGGCCCGCAGGCCGACTTCTGGCCGAGCCGCGTCTACACCGGGCAGTTCTACTCCGAGAACACGCCGATGCGCATCCTCGCCTGGCGCGGACAGGTCGTCGAGGGGCACGGCGATCACGACAAGACGCTGATGGGCACGATTGCGGATCGCACCGCGCTCGGCGACGTCGTGAAGGCGAATGACTGGAACCAGTACATCGTCATCGCCCGCGGCGGGACGTTCCTCCACATCGTCAACGGCCAGCTCATGTCCGTGATGGTCGACGACGACCCGGCGTCGTCGAACAATCAGGCGGGCCTCTTCGGGATCGAGATCGAGGCGACGACGAAGGTGTCGGTGCGGAACATCTGGGTGAAGGTCATCGAGTGACGGCCATCGACTCTGTCGCGCCATGTCGTCCCGATTGACGTCACCGGGCCGGCGCGTGTTCGCGATCGTGTGGCTGGTGGCGGCATCCGCCGCCGTCTATGCGTACGTCGCGCATCGCGACTGGCTGCGCGAGATGCTCGGGCGCGCCGTCGATCGGCCAACCGACGCGGCCGTCGCGGTCCTCGTTCTCCTGGGCGCGGTGCGCGCCTTCACGTTCGTGCCGGCCACCATGTTGGTGCTCGCCGCGCTGCCATTCGTCGCGCCAGGCCCGCTGCTGGCCGCCACCCTCGCGGGCATCGCCGCCTCCTCGTCGATAATTTATGGAGGCGCACGCTTTCTCGGAATGGGTCGGCACTTCGAGGCCCGTCATGGACGGGCCCTCGGCGGCCTGCGCGCCCGGCTCGAACGATACGAGCTCCCGGTCGTCGTCGCGTGGAGCTTCGCGCCGTTCGCGCCGACCGACGCGGTCTGCTACCTCTGCGGGGTCATGCGCGTCCGCTTTCTCACCTTCCTCATCGGCGTCGTGGCCGGCGAAGGCGCCGTCTGTGCGATCTACATCTACGGTGGCGACTACATCCTGCGCCGGCTGCACTGGCGCTAGCATGCCTGACACGCCGGTCCTGACGGCGCGGAGGACGACGTCCACATGGCCGCCGTCATGTTGAATCGACCGTTGGTTCCCCGCCGCGGGCATGCCCTTCCGGGCTACTTGACGGGTGTCGCGACGTAATTGGCGCCGGCGGTGTCGTGACCTGCGGTCACCGTGACCGTGCGTGCGGCGCGTGGGTCGGCGGTGCCGTCGAACCACTGCGGCTCGTACCTCGGGTCGCGTAACTGCACGATGTAAGTGCCGGGGGCGACATTCGTGACCTGGAAGGTCCCGTCCGCTCCGGTGTAGGCGAAGTCCTTCGGCCCCTGGGCGCTCTGGAAGTACGGCGGCGCGTAGACCAGCAGTTCAGCGCCGGCCACCGGCTGGCCCGTCGACGCGTCGACGACTTTGCCCGAGATCGTTCCCGTTCCCGCAACCAGCGGCGCGTCACCCGCAGAAGAGGGGATCGCCGTCGGCGCCGGCGTCCCGAGGCCGTACGCCCACTGCAGCCGATCGTAGGCGGACGGGTTCACGATGTGCCCCACGTACGGATCGGCATCGGTGCCGTCCCCCGTGAAGGTGAGCATGTTCCAGGCGTCGCGTTGCCGGAAGCCGGGCCAGAAGACCGTGCCAAGGCCCAACTCGCGGATCGTGTCGGTGACGGCGTACAGGTAAGAAACCGGATTGCTGCCGTCGCGCGGACCGTTGAAGTCCACCCCGCCGTTCAACCTCGTGCCGAACTCCCCGACGATGGTGCGGGATTGGAAGCCGGCGATCTGTCCCCTGAACCAGTTCTTCCAGTCCTGATAGGTCGTGAAGCTCAGACCGAAGGCGCTGTAGACGTGCAGCTCGAGCAATGTCCCGTCCAACCGGTGGTCGTTGCCGACCGAGCCGAGATACCAGTCGCCGCCTGGGCCGGTGCCGGCGATGATGACGCGCGAGCGGGGAAACGCCGGGAAGTGTTCCAGCCATCCGGCCGCCACGTCGCGCCAGTTCGTGGCGTTGCCACCGACCCAGCCGCTCGGGTCGTCGTTGTAGCCCTGCGGTTCGTTGACCAGGTCGAGATAGACGTTCGCGTTCGGCTCGACGAGTCTGAAGGTGCGATCCGGCCACACCGACAGGATGAC
>CALFMR010000337.1 GCA_937880585.1 uncultured Acidobacteriota bacterium | reverse complement strand
GACAAGGACACGGGCCGGTTGCTCTGGCAAACCACGATGGTGAACGCCGGCAACGCGACCCCCGCGACCTACAAAGCCGGCGGGCGGCAGTTCGTCGTCATCGCCGCGTTCGGCGGCAAGACGTCGCCGCGCCCCGGCAGTTCGAGGGGCGCGTTCGTCGCCTTCGCGCTGCCTCGCACGACGGCCGCTCGCTAGCGCGCCGCGTCGAATGCTTGCGTCGGACCACGGTCGCGGCGTACGGTTGGAAGTTCACCGCGGGCTGGTGCAGGTGTGGCTCCGCGTTCAGCGCGTCGATGCGACGCGACGCGCGGGCTGGTCGGACGATCTTTGCTGAGGAGGTAGGTATGCGCGTGAGTCACGTTGTCGGTTGTGCGGTGGCGCTGGCCCTGGCCGGAGCCACGCTCATCGGAGCGCCCCGTCAGGGCGACATGGACAAGGCCGTCGAGGGCGGCGGCGTGTTCGTTCCAGGCTGGACGGGCGCGGTCGACGGGCAGGGCCTGACGCTGAAGGACGCGAAGTTCGTCAAGGAAGGCGACGCGTTCCACGTCACGACCGGTCCGGCGACGACGTACTGGAACACGGCGAACAAGGCGAGCGGTGACTACACCGTCAAGGCCACGTTCACCGAGCCGCACTACATGAATCTCAACCCGAGCCATCCGCATCCGTACGGCATCGTCATCGCCGGCAACGACATGGACGGCGCGGGACGCACGTATCTTTACTGCGCGGCCTATGGCAACGGCAACTTCATCGTCCGCGGCTTCGGGCCCGAGGCGTTCCAGATGAACGGCCGGCGCGGCGGCGCGAGCGACGCGGTGCACAAGGCCGCGGGCGTTGGCCAGCCGGTCACGCAGGACATCGCGTTTTCGGTCAAGGGCGATAACGCCTCGTGCTCGATCAACGGCACTGTCGTCGCGACCTACAGCAAGGCCGATCTCGTGACCGCCGGCAAGCTGAAGTCGCTCGACGGGATCTACGGCCTGCGCTTCGCGCACAACGTCGAAGTGCTCGTCAAGGGTCTCGCGCTCACGAAGTAAGTCCGCATTTCAATCGACGCCGGCGTTCGCCTCCGCGATGAACGCCGGCGCTTTGCTGTACGGAGCCGCGAGCCTTCAGGCCCGGGGGGACTGGTTCCCCTGGGCCTGAAGGCCCAGGGCTCCGTACTTCCCGTCGTCCCCGTTTTCCGCCGCCGGTTCGCGCACGCGGTCAGTGGCGGCCGTTCCGTGACGCCACGAACGCCTCGACCAGATCCGCCCGCCGCCAGCCGCGTCGCACTTCCTGCCGCAATTCACGAATCGCCTCGTCCGGCGCCAGCGCGCCGCGGTACGGGCGCGCCGTCGTCATCGCGTCGTAGACGTCGACGACGCCGATGATCTGCGCGAGCAGGGGGATCGCGTCGCCCGCGAGGCCATCCGGATAGCCGCTACCGTCGAGTCGCTCGTGGTGATGGCGGACGATGTGCCGCACGCGATGAAGCGCGCGCAGGTCGCCACAGAGCCGATCGCCGATGACCGGATGTTCGCGCACGAGGGCGAACTCGGCGTCGGTGAGCGGGCCGGGCTTGAGCAGGATCGCGTCGGGCAGCGCGATCTTGCCGATGTCGTGAAAATACCCGCCGCGCCCGAGGGCGGCCAAATCGTCTTCGGAGAGATTCAGCGCGAGGCCCATGGCCGTCGCGTAGCGCGCGAGACGCTGGCAGTGGCCGTCCGTGTACGAGTCACGCGCTTCGACCATCAGCGCCAGGCTGCGCAGCACCGCTTCGGCCGAGTCGAGGTCATCGGTGAACCGCTTGAGCTGCATGAGCGAGCGCACGCGCGCCTTGAGCTCGGGCTGATCGATGGGCTTCGTCACGAGATCGTTCGCGCCGGCCTCGATCGCGCGAATGCGGTCGGCGGACTCCGCGGCGCCCGTCATGAGCACGACGGGCACGAGCCGCGTGGACGCTGTCGATTTCAGCGCGCGACAGAGATCGAAGCCATCGCACCGCGGCATGCGGACGTCGGACAGGACGAGATCCGGGGGATCGTCCCGCATGACCTCGAGTGCCTCCTCGCCGTCGTGCGCGCGAAGGACGCGATAGCCCTGCGCCGACAGGATGTCGTCGAGCAGGATCAGGTTGGACTCGAGATCGTCCACCACGAGAATCGAACCCGCCGTCTGGGAAGCCATGGCGGCGCATGTTACCGCAGCCCGCCGCCACGGACATCTCGCGCGAGGACGCGAAGATCGCGAAGGACACGGACACGGACACGGACAGAGACACAGACAGCGACCACAGTTGAACAAAGTTGACACCGCGAGCCCCCGAGCGGAGCGAGGGCGGCGAAGCGCCGTAGCGCGGGGGTGGGGCCCCGCGCATTGCAAAGAAGATGCCCCGACGCTCCGCGAAAGCCGCTTACGCGGAGCGTCGCCCGCATGCCGGCGCGCCGACAGGGACCCGTGTGCGTCCGCGTGAAAGGACGTGCATCGCGCGATACGGTCATGCCGGGCATGGGCATTGCTTCAGGCAGACGACGTGATCGTACGCGCGTTCGTGCTGGTGCTCGTCGCCACGGCAACCTTGACGGCTGCGCCAGCGCCGATCGATCTAACGGGGCAGGCATGGGCCGGTGACAAGCCGGTCGCGGATGCCGTCGTCTGGGTCGACGTCCCGGGTGCGCCCCGGCCCGCGCATCCGGCGCCGGCGGTGCTCGAGCAGCGCGACGAGCAGTTCACCCCGCGGGTCCTGGCCGTCCAGGTCGGCACGCGCGTCGAGTTCCCGAACGACGACCGCGTCTTTCATAACGTCTTTTCGTTTCATGACGGCAAGCGGTTCGATCTCGGCTTGTATCCGGTCGGCACGGTCAAGTACGTGCCGTTCGATCAGCCGGGCCTCAGCCGGATCTTCTGCAACATTTATCCGCAGATGGCCGCGTACGTCATGGCGGTCGACACGCCGTTCTTTGCGGTGACCGACGCGAGCGGCCGGTTTGCGATTCACGACCTGCCGTCGGGTGACC
>CALFMR010000336.1 GCA_937880585.1 uncultured Acidobacteriota bacterium | reverse complement strand
TCGCGTTCGGCTCGACGAGTCTGAAGGTGCGATCCGGCCACACCGACAGGATGACATTCATGTCGAGCGCCGTCGCCGCGTCCACGATCGCTCGGTAGCTCTGCCACCAGGCGCCGCTGACCGTCGCATGGTTGATGCCCAGGCGGACCGTGTTGGCGTGCAATAGCGTCTTGAACTGCCCCAGGATCTGGGTCGACTTACGGTAGGTCGTGGCGTAGTCGTCGGCCGCCGACAGACCGCTCGGCACGTTGTTGTCCTGGATGAAATTGTCCCGCGGGTCCGCCCAGTTGACGCCTCGGAAGCGCGAGTTGAGGCTCTGTCCCTGACCCGACGCCTCGGGCAGCGTGGCGACCTGCGTCACACCGGCCGGCTCCGCCGCGCTCACGAGCATCGCCCCGGTCGCCAAGCCGGAGATCAGCGCCAACGCGCCGAGCATTCCCAACGCATGACGTATTAGCGATCTGGCCACATGTCCCCCTTTGCCATTGCAGCCTCACGGTACCGGCGCGCAGCGCGCGTCTCGAGCGCGTCGGCCGACGGCGCGCTCGGGATGCAGCGCACCATATGTCCGCGTGTGATCCTCGTCGAGCCAGAGGTGTCGGCAGGCCACGTCTTCCCTCGGTGTTGTCAGCTCGACGTATGCGTGTTAGAACTTCCGCCACCTTGTCACACGGCGACCGTGCTGCCGCTCGGACCTCGGGCTGCGGCGACTCGATGGGACACACGATGACGACTCGACGGCTTCGTCCGTGGATGGCCACGGGAGTGATCTGGTTGGGCGCGGCGCTCCAGACCGTGCTCGCGCAAGGACGCGATCCGGGGGCGAACGCGGCCGCCGCGATGGGTTGCCTCGGCTGCGGCGGGACGCTGTTCATGCTCGTCGTCATCCTTGCGCTCGACATCGCCCTGCTCGTCTGGGTGGCGCGCGACGCGAAGTCCCGCGGCATGGACAACGCCGTCCTCTGGATGGTCCTCGTCATGTGCACGAGCGTCGTCGGGCTCATCATCTATCTGCTGTCCCGACCACAGGGCACGCTCGTCGTCTGCCCGCACTGCTCGAACAAGCGCCTGCAGGCGAGCGCGAAATGCCCGCACTGCGGGAACGCCTGACGCGATCAGCATGGACGACTGGCTCGCCGCCATCCTCGCCGGCCTCGTCGGCGCCGTGTTGGCCGTTGCCGCGTGGGTGATCGGGTGGATCGTTGTGGTCCGTGCCGACGGCGGTGGCTTGGGCGCGGTCGGATTCGAGATCGATCAGCTCTTGGAAATCGCGCTCGTTGGCTTCGTCATCGGCGCGGCGTGGACCTTGCGCGGCCGGCGTGCGGCGCGCTGACGTGGCGCGCAGGCCGTTTCGAGGGCGCGGCTCTCATCACACCCGAATTCATACCGGACTATGCCGGACTACGGGAACGTCGCGCGGCGGTCTGGCGCGCCCCATGGCGCGGCGTCGGAACGCACGGCTGGCAATGCTGAGCGTCGCCCCGAACGTCAAGCCGCGCTGCTCGCTCTGCTGCCTGAAGGCGTCGACGGCTGCCACGCGTCGCACCTCGGACGACGAGTCGCCTGACGGCCGGAACGCGCGGCGCGACTAGCGCCCCGCGCCACCGCCACGTGTTGGCGGTGCCGGCGGCGCACCGGCCGCGATGATGGCGTCGGCGCCCTCGGGAACGGCGCGGGTGGCCGTCACGCGATCGCCCATGTCCATCAGCGTCTTGTTCTCGGGCGTCATCGCGGGCCACTGCGGCAGCGACGCCCCGTTCGGATCGCCCGTCTTCACGAAGTTGGCGACATAGCCCGAGAACGTCGCCGCGAGCTGGCGATCGACGTCGGTGAAATTGCGGCCCGGCGATCGATCCAGCGTCTCGAACTCGTACGGCAGCTCCGACGAGTGGAACGCGCCCTCGCGCGCGGAGTTGGGGCCGGGCTCGACGTGCGTGAAGAGATAGGCGTAGACCGGCGGCACCGGTCCGCGCGCGGTGAGCCACGCGACGAGCTTCAGATTGAACGCGCGATCCACGGCTTCGCGCTGCGCGGATCGCGCGGCCTCGGCGTCGGTCGCGCCGGGATAGAAGCGGAGGAACTCGTCCGCCCGATCGCCGTACCGCGCGACAGCTTCCGCTCTCCAGCTCGCGGCCGTGGCCGGCGCCCGTGAGACGAACAGGTCGTTCAGCGTGTAGCCGGTCATCATCGGCACGTTGCTCGCGAACGGGTGCGACTCACCCTCCGGAATGACGCGGCCGTCGGCGACGAGTCGCGCGCGTCCACCCGACCCGTTCGCGCGGTCGGCAGGAAGCGCCCGTGCCTCGGCAATCGAATGAACGCCCGCGCGAGCGAGTGCCGCCACGGCTGCCTGCTCGGTTGCCGCACGCGGCGCGTAGACGCCATTCGTGCCCGGCGCGGCCGGGCTCTGCACGATCGCCGCGCGGAAGAGCCCCTTCGCCATCGGCGAGACGAGCAGCGCCTGCGCCGACATGGCCCCGGCCGACTGCCCGGCAATCGTCACCCGGGTCGGATCGCCGCCGAAGGCCGCAATGTTGTCGCGCACCCAGCGAAGCGCCGCGATCTGATCCTGCAGGCCGTAGTTGCCGGACGCGCCGCCCTGCTCGGCCGTCAGCTCCGGATGCGCCATGAACCCGAGGGCGCCGACGCGGTAATTGACGTTGACGACGATGAGGCCCTGACGCGCGAGATGCGCGCCGTTGTAGACCGGCACCGCGCCGGAGCCTTCGGTGAAGCCACCGCCGTAGATCCAGAAGAGGACGGGCAGCGTCGCGGCGGGACGCGTCGATCCGGCGCGCGTGGCCGGCGTCCAGATGTTCAGGTACAGGCAGTCCTCGGAGACGCCGGGTCCGGCGGGACTCATGTACTCGCTGGTCCACGGCTCGTGGCCGCCCGGCGCGAGCGTCTGGATGCACGCGGGCGCGAACGCGGTCGCCGATCGCACGCCGGTCCACGCCGCGGGAGGCGTGGGGGGCGCCCATCGCAACTTGCCGACCGGCGGCGCCGCGAACGGCACGCCGAGAAACATCGACACGCCGTCGTCCGTCGTGCCGACCAGCGTTCCCTGCGCGACGACGGCCGTGGGCGCAGCCGCGCGCGCGGCCAGCGCCGCGCCGGCGAGCACGACCACCACCGCAAATGCCAGACGCTTCATGACTCAGCCTCCGTGTGCCTCACATCCGAATACGACCATCCTTCACAGCGCCAGCACCGCGTCGGCGAGCCGCTCGACGTCGGTGCGCTCGTTATAGACCTGCGCGGAGACGCGGATCCACACGTGGCCGAGCGCGGCGTACACGTGGACTTCAATGCCGTGCGTGAAGAGCAGCGCATCGCGTAGACGACTCGCAGTCGCCGCATCGCCCGCAAACCGCGATGGCGCCGGCACCGCGATCATCGTCCCGACGGATGACTCCGGCACCTCGAGTCGCGTGCCCCACCGCGCAGCCAGCAACTGCCCCGCTTGCCACGCGAGGTCGTGATTCCAGCGGCAGACGTCCGCGAAGCCGAGGTCCGCAAGGAACCGCAGGCCTGCGGGCGCGGCGAGCCATGGCGTGAGGTCGCGCGTCCCGACCATGTCGAACTCCGAGGTGAAGCCGCGGCCCAGCTCCCAGGAGATCACGAGCGGGTGCAAGCCGTCCTGACGCAATGGTGCCGCCCACAGAAACGCCGCCGTCTGTGGCGCCTGCGTCCATTTGTGAAGATTGCCCGTGTAGTAATCGACGCCGAGGGACGGGACGTCGAGCGGAATCGCGCCCGGCGCGTGCGCGCCGTCGACGAGCACGGTCACGCCGCGCGCACGGCAGCGCTCGGCGATGGCCGCAACCGGCAGCACGAGCGCGGTCGACGACGTCACATGATCGACGACGAGCAGGCGTGTACGCGGACCGATGGCGCGATCGATGCGCTCGACGAGCTCGTCCGCGTCGAACCTCGGGTATGGCGCCTCGACGAAGTTGACCGTCGCGCCTCGGCGCGCGGCGACGAATCGCATCGCGTTCATCACGGCGCCGTACGACTGATCGGTCGTCAGGATCTCGTCGCCCGACGCCAGTGGCACGGCACGCAGGACCGTATTCACGCCCGACGTCGCGTTGTCGACGAACACCACGTCGTCGCTGGCCGCGCCGACGAACGACGCCACCTGGCGCGCGGCCGCGCGCACCAGTGTGGGCTCGTTGGTCGCCGTTCCCACCGCGCTGCCGCCGCTCAGGCCGGACAGCGCGTGCGTCACGTCGCGCAGCAGGAACTGCGACGGCTGCCGCGCCATCCGATCGCGCAGCGTCTGCTGCACGCGAAGCACGTCATGCGGTGCGGCGCCGACCGTGCCGTGATTCAGATAGACGATTGCCGGATCGAGCGGCCATCGATCCCGAAGGCCGTGCCCAAACGCCATGCCTGTGCTCATGCTCGCCGGTCCCGTGGCGTACGTTCCCACCCGCTCGACATCATTTACTGTCTCGCGTGGCCCAGGATCATCCAGTTGACGCCGAAGCGGTCGCGCAGCATCGCAAAGGCTTCGGCGAAGAACTCGGCGTGCAGCGGCATGAAGATCTCGCCGCCCTCCGAAAGTGCGTCGTACGCCGTCTGTGCTTCGGCCACGGTATCAAACGTGATCGTGAGATACGCGCTGCGCATGGGCTCGGCCGTCGGCACGTCGGCGCCCATCAGCGTCGTGCCGCCGATGTGCAGGCTCGCGTTCAGAACCTTGTCGGCCCAGTCCGGACCGACGCCGCCCGGCACGGGTACCTGCCCGTGGCGCATCATCATCGACACGGTGCCGCCGAGATGCCGCGCGTAGAACTCGAACGCTTCCGCGCACGTGCCTTTGAAGTTGATGTAGGTAGTCAGCGTCATCGATGTGTCGTCCTTGGAAGTCGCGGCGAAGAGTGCCGGGGGTGGGGATCGAACCCACACGGCCCTTGTGAGGCCTCGGGATTTTAAGTCCCGTGCGTCTGCCAGTTTCGCCACCCCGGCGCAATGGGCCAGCGTAACCTCTCGGCAGACGGGACTCAAACGCGGCGAGCCGACCGCTATGCCGCGGATCGCGGCGCGCGCGTCGCGCCATGTTGGCCGGCCACGACACGCTCGCGGCAGGCGGTGTATGCTTCGCGACACTCATGACACGCACACTCTGCCCGGCCTGGCTGGCGGCCTCGGTCGTCGTCCTGTGTGTCTTGCCCCTCGTGGCTGCCCCCCAGCAGGGGGCTTGGCAGCGCACCGACACCTCGGTGGCCTGGCAGACAGGATCGACCGTGGTCTGGCGGTTCACGTTCGATCCGAAGTACGGCAAGCCGTTCTTCGATCCGCTCGGCCCGGTCGGCGGGCCCAGCCTGACGAATTTCAAGCCACAGGATCATCCGTGGCACTACGGCCTCTGGTTCTCGTGGAAGTACATCAACGGCGTGAACTACTGGGAGGAAGATCGCACGAGCGGCAAGTCGCAGGGCGCTACGCGATGGGACGTCCCCGAGATCACGACCGAGCCGGATGGCCGCGCGGCGATGACGATGTCGCTGACCTACCGGCCTCCGTCGGGACGCGTGGATCTGACCGAGACGCGGCGGATCGTCGTCTCCGCGCCGGACCGCGACGGCGGATTCACGATTGACTGGCGCTCCACGTTCGTCGCCGGCCCCGACGGCGCGGTGCTGGATCGCACGCCGATGCCGGGCGAGCCGCACGGCGCCGTCAACGGTGGCTACGCGGGCCTCGGCGCCCGCGTGGCGGCCGCGCCGCTCGCCATGACGGTCGTGACGACCGAGGGGCCGGTCACCGCCTTCGTGAACGATCGCGCGCGGCCCGACGCGGCCGCCGTCGCGTGCAACTTCAGTGAGGACGGCCGTGACGTGGGAGCCATCGCGATCTTCAGCGATCCCGCGAACATCGGCGACCGCGCGCCGTGGTACCTGATCAACAACGCGACATTCCGGTTCGCCGATCCGGCGATCCTCGCGCCCGCGGTGAAGACCTTGAAGGCCGGCGAGACGTGGACGCTGCACTATCGCATCGCGCTCAGCCGATCGGCCTGGACGCCGGAGTCGCTGCGGTCGGAGATGAAGGCGTGGGAGGCACGCCCGTGACACCGAAGACGCCGAACACATCGAAGACCAGCCGACGCGAGTTCCTGAAGACGACCCTGGGCGCCGGCGCGGCGCTTGCCGCGCCCGCGATCGTGCCGGCGCGCGTGCTCGGCGGCCGCCAGCGCGGCCCCGCGCCGAGCGACCGCGTGATCTTCGGCGCCATCGGCACGGGCAGCCGATCGTTTTCGGACACCGGCGCGCTCATGCGACTGGGCGACGTCGCGTTCGCGGCCGTCGCGGACGTCGATCTGGCGCGCGCCCGGCGCGATGCCGCCGCCGATCGGCTCGGCGTGGCCGAGTCGTCCGTCTACCAGGACTATCGCCGGCTCCTCGATCGCCGGGACATCGATGCCGTCGTCATTGCCAGTCCCGATCACTGGCACGCGCTGCATGCCATCCATGCCGCCGAGGCGGGCAAGGACGTGTACGTCGAGAAGGCGATGACGCTGACCGTGCGTGAAGGCCGCGCGATGGTGAACGCCGTTCGCCGCCACGGCCGGGTCCTGCAGGTGGGAAGCCAGCAGCGATCCGACGCGCGGTTCCATCGCGCGTGCATGCTCGTGCGCAACGGGTACATCGGCACCGTAACGAAGGTGGTCGGCGTGAATTTCGCGGGCGCGTGGGAGAGCCGTCTGCCGGCCGAGCCCATACCGGCGACGCTCGACTGGGACATGTGGATGGGGCCGGTCGATCCGAAGCCGTTCAACGAGAACATCCGCACGAGCCGGTCGCGGCCCGGCTGGCTGTCGATCAAGGACTTCTGCGGCGGCGAGATTTGCGGATGGGGCGCGCACGACCTCGACCAGGTGCAGTGGGCGCTCGGCATGGACGAGAGCGGGCCGGTCGACGTCTGGGTCGAGGGCCAGCCGTTCGCGCCGTGGATCGCGGTCGACGCCAGCCGTGTCGGCCGGTTCTTCGGCCCGCAGGAAACGGTCATCCACATGACGTATCCCGGCAACATCGCGCTCGAGCTCTCCGAGATGGCCGTGCCGAATGGCGGCGCGCTGTTCATCGGGGACAAGGGCCAGGTGCGTATCGACCGCGACCGATTCGAGGTGAGCCAGCCCGAGTGGTTGACGATGCCGCTCGACACGATGCCCGTCCAGCTTTACACGGCCTCGAACCACTACCGGAACTTCGTCGATTGCATCAAGACGCGTGCGAAGCCGGTGGCCGACGTGGAGATCGGACACCGGTCCGCGACGGTCTGTCACCTCGGGAACATCGCACGCTGGGTCAGCCAGCAGACGCAGACCGTCGGTGAGAAGTTGACGTGGGACTCGAAGCGGGAAGCCTTCACGAACAGCGCGCTTGCCAACTCGATGCTCGAGCGTCCACGCCGCAAGGGCTACGAGCTGCCGAATGCCTAGGGAGGCATCCTCGCCTACTCATCGCACGCGGTCCAGCGCGACGGCGATGACATCCAGCCGCCACAACGTCTGAAACAACCGGCGAGCGATCTCTTCCCCATCGGCATCGGCGCTCCCCTCGCGCCGCGATGACCCGCTGTCGGCCACGCGAGCGGCGATCTCCCGGATCGTGCGTCGGCCGTCGACGTGTTGGACGAAGGACAAGTACGCGGCGTCGAGGTTCATCGTCCAGTTCGGCCGATAGATCGCGGTCGCCGTACGCCCGCACCGCATGCGCATGAGCGGCACGTAGTCGAGGCTGTCCGGCGACGAGAAATCGATCGTGTAGGTGGACGACGGCCGCTCGGGACGACAGGCCATCAGGAAGTGGCACGCGTTCCTCGGGTAGAGTCGTTCCATCACCGACCACATCCTGGTCTCCGGCAACGCGTGGATCGCCTGAAACGCCGGTGACGGCGCGAAAAAGTCGTTCGGATAATACGGCGCCTTCAGCAGCCACCCCTGAAACGCCAGTCCGACGCCGCCGATCAAGTCGAGGCAGTCGTCGACCGTATAACTGCGCTCGCGGCCGTGCAGGAAGGTATCGACCAGCACCGCGTCGGATTGCAGCTGACGGGCCATACCAAGATAGCTGCGCACCGGATGGTCGGCCGGTAGGATGGCGATCGTTTCCTTCACACGCGCGACCGACGCGTCACGCTGGTCCAGCCCCAAGTCACGAAAGACCGATTGCAACAACTCGACGCCGATCCGGCCGTACCGCGCGTAGAGCATGACGCCCATGACCCCATCGGCTCGCAGGCATCCGGCCAGCGCGTTCAGGCCGGCCTGCGGATCGGACAGGTGATGCAACACGCCCGTGCACACGATCAGGTCGAAGTCGCGGCCGAGGGTCGATATCTCCTCGATCGGCAGCCGATGCAGCTCGAGGTTCCGCAGTTCGTATTTGTCCCTGAGGTACTGCTGATGGTCCAGGGACGATTGGCTGACGTCCACCGCCACGACGCGCGCGTCGGGGTTCGTGAACGCGAAGACGGCCGCCTGGTTGGTGCCGCAGCCCGCGATCAAGATATCGAGACCCGGCGTGTACTCGCGGTCCGGCCACAACACGCGATGCGCGTGGCTGGGATCGAACCATTCCCAGTTGTCGACGAGCCACGCCTCGATGTCGTCGATCGGCGGCGGATAGCGGTATCGCTCGTACTGGTGCGAGACAATGTCGGCGCGCGGATTGTCCTTCACGGCTGCAGGCCTCCGTCGTTCGCGCACGCGGCGGTCAATTTCCCCACTCGGGCCGCCTCATGATAGCGAGTGTCGAACTTTCCGTCCCGGTCTTCGTCTCTTCCCCGCATGATGGACTGGCTTCGGCACGATGTCGCGCACGCCGTGCGAAGCGTGGCCCGGCGGCCCGGATATACCGCGCTCGTCGTGTTCGCCCTGGCGCTCGGCCTCGGCGCGAACATGGCCGCCTTCTCCGTCGTCAACGCCCTCTTGTTCAGATCGAGCCGGACGCCCGACGCGACGCGCATCGGCTGGCTGTTCGTCCGGACGCGATCGACGCCGGACGGTCGAGCGTCCACTCGAACGCTCGACGCCCTGTCGGCTCATGCCACTACGCTCGCGAGCGTCGGCGCCGAAGGCCGCGCGCCCGTCTCGTGCGAACTGGGCGGCGCGCTCTCAACCGCATGGGCGCTCGTCGTGTCCGCGGACTACTTCGACGTTGTTCGTCCTCCCCTCGCCGCGGGTCGCACGCTTTCACCCGTCGACGTCCGTGCCGCGGCGACGGACGTCGCGCCGGTCCTTCTCAGTGAACGCTTCTGGACGGATCGGACCCGACGGACGCACGACCTTTC
>CALFMR010000335.1 GCA_937880585.1 uncultured Acidobacteriota bacterium | reverse complement strand
GCAGCCCGCGGGCCGATCGGGCAGGCCGAGCCCGGCGCGCGATCGCTTGATCGACTGCGCCACCAGGTGCACGGCTTCCTTCTGACCGAAGACGACGCGGTCGAGGGATTCCTCGAGGGTGCGGAGGCGCTCGCGATCGGACGCGGACGCCTGCCGCGCGGGAATCCGGGCCATGCGCGCAACGACCGCCTCGATGTCCGCGGCCGTGACGACCGGCACGGCGGCGCTCGGAGCGGCCTCTACGGTACCAGGCGCAGCAACGGCCGCGGCCGAGCCCGAATGGGCCGTCTCGTTCGCGTGTGACGTCACGACCGCGCCATCCGCACCGGCAGTCGCGCCGGCGCCCGCGCTCGCAGTCGACACAGCACTGGCCGCCGCAGCCGCGGCCTGCAATCGCGCCACCGCGCCCGCTTCGTCGATGACGTCGATCGCGCTGTCCGGCAGCTTGTAGTCGCGCAGATGCCGCGCCGCCAGCTTCACGGCCGCCTCCAGCGCGTCGTCGGCGTACTTGATCTTGTGATGCTCTTCGTAGCGCGCACGCAGGCCGGCGAGGATGCGCACGGTTTCCTCGATCGACGGCTCGTCGATCGTGATGCGCTGCAGACGTCGCGCGAGCGCGCGATCCTTCTCGATCTGCTTGAACTCCTCGAACGTCGTCGATCCGATGACGCGTAGATCGCCGGTCGTCAAGATCGGCTTGATCATCGTGGCCAGATCCATCGTGCCGCCTGTGGTGGCGCCGGCGCCGACCGTCGAGTGGATCTCGTCGATGAAGAGAATCGCGCGCGGCCGCGCGGCGAGCGCGCGGATGACGGCCTTGAAGCGCTCCTCGAAGTCGCCCCGGAACCGCGTGCCCGCGAGCAGCGCGCCCGTGTCGAGTGAGAACACCTCCGCGCCTTCCAGCACCTCCGGGACGTCGTCGGCCAGGAGGCGCGCGGCGAGCCCCTCGGCCATCGCCGTCTTGCCGACGCCAGCGTCGCCCACGAAGACCGGATTGTTCTTGCGTCGGCGGCAGAGCACTTCGATCGTGCGCTGCAGTTCAGCGGTGCGGCCGATGAGTGGATCGAGCAGGCCTTGGCGGGCGCGCGCGGTGAGATCGACACAGTAGGCCGCGAGCGGATCGCGCGAGCTGGCGGACCCTTCGTCGCCGCCCGACGCGGCCGCGTCGCCGGAGGGCGCCGCCGGCGCTTCCTCGACGGGCGACTTGCTGACGCCGTGCGAGATGAACTCGAGGATGTCGAGCCGCGTGACGCCCTGCGCGGCGAGCAGACGCGCCGCCTGCGCCTTGGGCTGCTGCAGGATGGCGGCGAGAATGTCGCCCGCGTTGACCTCGGGCCGCTGCGCGCTCTGCACGTGCAGCACGGCGGTCTGCAGCACGCGCCGGAACGCGGCCGTCTGCTCGGGCTCGCGCTCCTGCCCGCGGCGAACCTGCTCGACCGAGTCGTCCAGGTACTCGTTCAGATCGCGACGGAGCCGCGCGAGATCGACGCCGCACCCTTTCAGGATGCGCTCGCCTTCGGTGTCGTGCGCGAGCGCGTACAGCAGATGTTCGAGCGTGAGATACGCGTGACGGCGAGACACCGCCTCGCGATACGCGATGGTCAGGACGATTTCCAGAGAAACAGAGAACACGCGATGGCCCTCGACCCTTCTTCGATTATAGGACGGGCGTCGACGCGGCCGGCGGTCCCCGGACCGGGTCAGGCCGGTTCGGCGACGGCCTTCAGCGGAAATCCAGCCTCGCGCGCTTGGTCGACGACCGAGGCCGCCTTGGTCTCGGCGACTTCCCAGGGATAGACACCGGCCACGCCGCGTCCGTTCACATGGACCTGCATCATGATCCGGTACGCCTCGGCCGGCGATTTCTGGAAGATCGACTCCAGCACGTGAATGACGAACTCCATCGTCGTGTAGTCGTCGTTCAGCAGCACGACCTGGTACATCTCAGGGTCGCGCTTCTCCGTCTTCGGACGCTCTTTGACGGCGCCGCTGGTCTGGTCCATGAGGATGTCGGCCGCGCTATGGCTTGGTGCGCGCGGCGTCCATGCGCTCGATGACCTCGCCGAGCGCCTTCATCTCGTCGCCGTACTCGGCCCAGTCTCCGTCGCGCTGCGCTTTCTGCGCGTTGTCGTAGTGCGTCTTGGCTTCCGCCGCCAGCGCATTCAGCGTCTCGTTGGCGTCCTCGGACGCCGTCGGCGTCGGCTCGGGCAGCGGCCCGACATCGGCGCTCGTCTCGACGACCGACGTCGCGCTCGGCTCGAGTTGATCGGGCGCGAGGGCCGACTCGATGCCGCGCCCGAAAATCTGCACGAGCGCGCGCGTCAGCGTCTCGGCCATCACGATCCGGTTCTGATACGCGACGACGACGCGCTTGAGCTCGGGGATGCGGCCCTCGGGCGACCGCAGGTAGAGCGGCCGGACGTAGATGAGCGATTCCTTGATCGGGATGACGAGCAGCGTGCCCCAGATGACCTCGGACCCCTGCTGGCTCCAGAGCGTCACCTGCGGCGAGATCACCTGATCCTGATTGATGCGTCCGATGATCTGTCGCGGCCCGTACACGATCTTCTGCTTCGGGAACTGGAAGACGACGAGCTGGCCGTAGTGCGCGGCGTCGCTGCGCGCGACCATCCACGCGGCGAGGTTGTCCTTCGCCCGCGGCGTGAACGGCAGCATCTGGATGAACTCGGTCTGCTGTTCGCCCGGCAGCCGCATGATCGTGTAGTAGGGCTGCATCGGCTCGGAGTTCTGGCCCGTCTCGAGCACCGGGATCTGCCACTGATCTTCCTTGTTGTAGAAGACCAGCGGATTGGTCATGTGGTAGGTCTGGTAGACCATCAACTGGATGTGGAACAGGTCCTCCGGGTAGCGGACGTGCTGGCGCAGGTCGGGCGTCATCTCGCTCATCGGCCGCAGAAGGCCGGGGAAGATGCGCGCGAGCGTGAGCGCGATCGGGTCGTGCGTGTCCGCCAGATAGAAGCGCGTCGTGCCGTTGTAGGCGTCGATGACGATCTTGACGGAATTGCGGATGTAGTTGATCTCGGGCGACGGACGCGGCGTCGAGTACGGATAGTGATCGGACGTCGTGTACGCGTCCTGGATCCAGAACAGCCGGCCGCCGCTCACGACCGGGTACGGGTCCGCGTCGTAGGTCAGGAACGGCGCGAGGAGCCGCACGCGCTCGCCGATCCGCCGGTGGAACAGGACCCGGCTCTCGCGCGTGATCTGCTTCGTGAACAGGATGTCCGTGCTGGCGAAACGGACGGCGAAGAGCAGCCGGCGCCAGAACGATCCGAGGGGCACGCCGCCGCTGCCGTCATAGAACGTCGTCTCGTTGTTGTCGCCGCGCGGGTAGTGGAACTCCGGCTGCCGCGTCTTGACCAGCACGTACGAGCTCGACAGCTCGCCGTAGTAGATGCTCGGTTGATCCAGCTTCAGATCGACCGTCGACACCGGCGGCAGATCGCGGATGAACAAGACCGGCAGGCCCT
>CALFMR010000334.1 GCA_937880585.1 uncultured Acidobacteriota bacterium | reverse complement strand
GGATCAACTCGAGTCGATCTATTTAGCGTTCTTCTGGGACGGTCCGAGCATTCGCTATTCGAGGGGATCGGGGTTGGGGCGGTGGGGCGGCCGCGGCTTCAACGGGTTCCCGAGCTACGAAGACCTGGCGATGCAGACGGACTGGGAGGGCACCTTCCGGAGCTACCTGGCGAACGACGAGTACTACCAGGCCGTCCGATCGCTCGAGCAGCGGAACCTCATTGTCCCCGTCGTCGGCAACTTCGCGGGCCCGAAGGCGCTGCGAGCCGTCGGCCGCTACATCCGCGAGCACGACTCGACCGTATCGGCCTTTTACGTGTCGAACGTCGAACAGTACCTCTTCCAGGACGGCCTGTTTCCGGCCTTCGCCGAGAACGTGGCGACCCTGCCCGTCGACGACCACAGCGCGTTCATCCGGTCGGTGTCGAGCCGGTTCGGCTATCTGGGCCTGTACCTGGGCCCGGACGGCCGCGCCAGCGCCCTCGACCCGATCGCCGCCTTCGTCCGCGATTTCCACGCCGGACGCATCCGGACGTACTACGACGTGAACTCCCGGTCGAAGTAGCGAGCGCCGGAGGCCTCACGCGAAGACGCGAAGATCGCGAAGGGGAAGGGGGACAGAATCAACAAAAGATGACACCGCGAGGCCCCGAACACAGTGAGGGCGCCGAAGCGCGTAGCGCTGGGAGTGGGGCCCCAGCGCATTGCAAAAAAGATGGCAGCAACTGCGGCTAAACGCCTCACGGCGAGGGCGCCGAAGCGCCATGGGTGCGGGGGTGGGGCCCCGCGCCACTGCAAAGAAGATGGCAGCGAATTGACGAGAGCTCAAGGCCCGTGCTACTCTCGCAAGGTTATTTCGAGCCTAGGACACCCTATCTAGGTTCGCGTCCAGGTGAAGCGCCTGCTTCCTGGTGTATCCGTGCCGTCGGTGCCGCTGCCTCTGGGCGCGGCCGGTCGACGGCCATGCTGACCGAACAGCAATAGGGGAACAGTTCCCGGCGCCGAGCGTTGCTCTTAGGCCGGGGACGCCGATCTCGCGCCTGTCGCGGCGTTGGAGGTCGTGTTCGGATGCCGAGCCGACGTGGATGCCGTTGTCTTCCCGTCTGTCCGGCTTCGTGCGACGGGTGACCGAGTACCTATGCCGACGATCAGCCAGTTGGTGCGCAAAGGCCGCGAGAAGGTGTTGACGAAGACGAAGAGTCCGGCGCTGCAGCAAAGTCCGCAGCGGCGCGGCGTCTGCGTCCGCGTGTTCACGCAGACCCCGAAGAAGCCGAACTCGGCGCTTCGCAAGGTCGCGCGCGTCAAGCTGACCAACGGCATCGAGGTGACGACCTACATCCCGGGCGTCGGCCACAACCTGCAGGAGCACTCGCTCGTGCTCATCCGCGGGGGCCGCGTGAAGGACCTGCCGGGCGTGCGCTATCACGTCGTGCGCGGCACGCTCGACGCGGTCGGCGTCGCCGGCCGCATGCAGAGCCGGTCGAAGTACGGCGCCAAGCGCCCGAAGAAAGCGTAGCGATCTCCCATGCCCCGACGACGAGAAATCCCGAAGCGTGAGATCCCGGCGGACCCGATCTACAACAGTCCGCTCGTGACGAAGTTTGTGAGCACCATCATGCGCGGCGGCAAGCGGTCGACGGCCGAACGCATCATGTACAAGGCGCTCGACATCGTGAAAGAGAAGTCGGCCGACGATCCGTTGAAGGTCTTCAAGAAGGCCATCGACAACGCGAAGCCGAGTCTCGAGGTGAAGTCCCGCCGCGTCGGCGGCTCGAACTACCAGGTGCCGGTCGAGGTCAACCCCAACCGCCGCCTGTCGCTCGCCATCCGCTGGGTGGCTGGCTACGCGCGTGCGCGCGGCGACGGCAAGACGATGCAGGAGAAGTTGGCCAACGAGTTCCTCGACGCGGCCAACCTGCGTGGCGGCGCCGTGAAGAAGCGCGAGGACACGCACCGGATGGCCGAGGCCAACAAGGCCTTCGCCCACTATCGCTGGTAGCGCCGCCCATCGTTCCGGCCGCGCCCATTCATTGAGATCGTTTCCGACGAGGATCCGAGAAGACCGATGCCCCGCACTATTCCGCTGAGTCGCTGTCGCAACATCGGCATCATGGCCCACATCGATGCCGGCAAGACGACGACGACCGAGCGCATCCTGTTCTATACCGGCATCACCTACAAGATCGGTGAGGTCCATGAAGGTACGGCTGTCATGGACTGGATGGAGCAGGAGCAGGAGCGCGGCATCACGATCACGTCGGCCGCGACCACCTGCACGTGGCGCGACATGCGCATCAACATCATCGACACGCCGGGCCACGTCGACTTCACCGCTGAAGTCGAACGGTCGCTGCGCGTGCTCGACGGTGCGGTGGCCGTGTTCGACTCGGTGGCCGGCGTCGAGCCCCAGTCGGAGACCGTCTGGCGCCAGGCCGACAAGTACCGCGTCCCGCGCATTTGCTTCGTCAACAAGATGGACCGGATCGGCGCGAACTTCGAGCGCACGTTCGAGCAGATCAAGTCGAAGCTGCAGGGCAACCCCGTCGCCGTCCAGATCCCCATCGGGTCGGAGGACAAGTTCGTCGGCGTCGTCGACATCGTGAAGATGAAGGCGATTCGCTGGAAGGACGAGACGATGGGCGCCGACTACCTCGTCGAGGAGATTCCGGCCGAGCTGCGCGACCGCGCGGCGGCGGCGCGCGAAGAGCTCATCGAGAAGGTCAGCGAGGTCGACGACCAGATCCTCGAGAAGTACTTGCACGGGCAGGAAATTTCCGAGGACCAGATCAAGGCGGCGCTCCGCAAGCGGACGATTGCCTCGGTGCGCGACGAGAAGCAGGCGTTCGTGCCGGTCATCTGCGGGTCGGCGTTCAAGAACAAGGGCGTCCAGCCGCTGCTCGACGCCGTGGTCGACTACCTGCCGTCGCCGGTGGACATTCCGGCCGTCGAGGGGCTCGATCCGAAAGGCGCCGAAGGTGCCACGCTCGAGCGGCCGGCGAAAGACGACGCGCCCTTTTCCGGGCTGGCGTTCAAGATCATGACCGACCCGTTCGTCGGTCAGCTCACGTTCATCCGCGTGTACTCCGGCGTCATGACCTCCGGTCTGGCGGTCTACAACGCCACGAAGCAGAAGTCCGAGCGCATCGGTCGGCTGCTGAAGATGCACGCCAACAAGCGTGAGGAAATCAAGGAAGTCTACGCGGGCGACATCGCGGCCGCGGTCGGTCTCAAGTCGGTGTCGACCGGCGATACGGTCTGCGACGAGAACCAGCCGGTCGTGCTCGAGGCCATCGATTTCCCCGAGCCGGTCATCTCGCTGGCCATCGAGCCGAAGACGAAGGCCGATCAGGAAAAGCTGGGATTCGGCCTCGGCAAGCTGATGGCGGAGGACCCGACCTTCCGCGTGAAGACCGACCCGGAGACGGGACAGGTCGTCATCGCCGGTATGGGCGAGTTGCACCTCGAGATCATCGTCGACCGGCTGAAGCGCGAGTTCAGCGTCGAAGCCGCCGTCGGCAAGCCGCAGGTCGCCTACAAGGAGACCATCACGCGCGCCTCGGAGGGCGAGGGCCGGTACATCAAGCAGACCGGCGGCCGCGGCCAGTACGGTCACGCGAAGATTCGCCTGATCCCGCGCAAGCCCGGCGAGGGCTACGAGTTCGAGAACGAGATCGTCGGCGGCACGATCCCGAAGGAGTTCATCAAGCCGATCGACCAGGGCATCCGCGAGGCGATGACGACCGGTGTGCTCGCGGGCTACCCGATGGACGACGTGCGGATCGAGCTCTACGACGGGTCGTTCCACGACGTGGACTCGAGCGAGATGGCGTTCAAGATCGCCGGGTCGATGGCGTTCAAGGACGCGGCGAAGAAGGCGCATCCCGTGCTGCTCGAGCCGATGATGCGTGTCGAGGTCGTCGTGCCCGAGGAGTACATGGGCGACGTCATCGGCGACATCACGAGCCGCCGCGGGCACCTCCAGTCGATGGAAGTGCGCAGCGGGTCGCAGGTCATCAACGCGCGCGTGCCGCTGTCCGAGATGTTCGGTTACGCGACCGATCTGCGGTCGCGCACCCAGGGCCGCGGTTCGTACTCGATGCACTTCGATCGCTACGAGCCGGCGCCCGCGTCGGTGAGCGACGAGGTCATTGCGAAGGTGCAGGGCAAATAATGGCGACCCCGTTCAGCGAGAAGATTCGTATTCGGTTGAAGGCGTACGACTACCGGATTCTCGACCAGTCCACGACCGAGATCGTCGACACGGCCAAGCGCACCGGCGCGCGGCTGGCCGGGCCGGTGCCGTTGCCGACCGAGAAGAACAAGTGGACCGTCCTGCGCTCGCCGCACGTCGACAAGAAGTCGCGCGAGCAGTTCGAGATCCGCACGCACAAACGGCTGATCGACATCTTCGAGCCGACGCCGCAAACGGTCGACGCGCTCATGAAGCTCGATCTGCCGGCCGGCGTCGACGTCGAGATCAAGGCCTTCGGTAAGGAGCACAGCAAGTGATCACCGGCATCATCGGACGGAAAGTCGGGATGACGCAGGTCTTCGAGGCCGACGGCACCGCCGTGCCCGCCACCGTCATCAAGGCCGGCCCGTGCGTCGTCGTCCAGGCGAAGTCGGCGGCGACCGACGGCTACGAGGCCGTGCAGATTGGCCTCGTCGAGGACGGCCCCGCCAAGGTGAACAAGCCGACGGCGGGTCATTACAAGAAGGCCAACGTGCCGCCGACGCACGTGCGGCGTGAGTTGAAGGTGGCGCCCGGCGGCGACCCGCTCAAGGCGGGCGACTCGGTGCTCGTCGACATCTTCGCCAAGGGCGACCGGGTCGACGTCATTGCGACGAGCCGCGGCCGCGGGTTCCAGGGCGTCATCAAGCGTCACAATTTCGGCGGCGGCGCGGCTACGCACGGGTCGATGTTCCATCGCGCGCCCGGGTCGATTGGCGCCTCGTCGTTTCCCTCGCGCGTCGTCAAGGGCATGCGCGCGGCGGGCCGGATGGGCGCTGACCGCGTGACCACGCGCAACCTGCGCGTCGTCGGCGTGGATACGGGCGAGCACCTGCTGGTCCTGCGCGGGGCGGTGCCTGGCGCGCCCGGCGGCCTGGTCGTCGTGCGCCGCGCCGTGGCCCGCAAGCCCGATCCGCAGCCGCAGCCCGAGAAGAAGCGCGGCAAGAAGTAAGTGAGCAGAGCCATGACTGTCGATGTGGTCAACGGGGAGAACGTCAAGGTCGGCACGGTCGACCTGGCCGATGGCGTGTTCGCGGGCCCGGTGCGACGCGAGCTCATCTGGGAGTCGGTCGTGCGGCAGAACGCCGCCGAGCGCCGCGGCACGCACATGACGAAGAACCGCGCGCTCGTGGCCGGCAGCGGCCGCAAGCCCTGGCGGCAGAAGGGCACGGGCCGCGCGCGCGTCGGCGAAGTGCGCAACCCGCTCTGGCGCAAGGGCGGCACGGTCTTCGGGCCGCAGCCGCGCAGCTACGCGTACACGCTGCCGCGCAAGGTCGAGCGTGGCGCGCTGCGCTCGGCGCTCGCGGCCAAGCTCCAGGCGGGCGCGGTCATCGTCGTCGATGAGTTGAAGGCGGCCGAGATCAAGACGAAGCCCGTCGCCGAACTGCTGCGACGGCTCGGCGCGGCCGGCGGCCGAACGCTCGTCGTCGACCGCGCGCTCGACGAGAACTTCGCGCGATCGGCGCGCAACGTCGCCGGCGTCACGTTGGCGCTGTCGGGCCGCGTGACCGCGCGCGACGTGATGGACACGACGCGCATCATCGCGACCAAGGCGGCCGTCGAGCGCCTGCAGGAGGTGCTGGGATGAAGCTCACCGACGTCATTCGCCGCCCGCTCGTCACCGAGAAGACGACGATCGCGCGTGAAGTGCATCCGGTGATCGTCTTCGAAGTGGCGCGCCAGGCGACCAAGGTCGAGGTGAAGCGCGCCGTCGAGACGTTGCTCGGATCGAAGGTCGCCCACGTGCGCACCGCGATCATGCACGGCAAGGTCAAGCGGCAGGGCCGGTTCTCCGGCCAGCGTTCGGACTGGAAGAAGGCGTGGGTCCGGCTCCGCCCCGGCCAGAAGATGCCGGAGCTGATGGAAGGCGTCTAGGCGCGCGCCGGGGCGACGGTCTGCCGCGCCCCGCCGGCCTCGAATCGAGGGATCGCAGTCATGCCTATTCGGAAGTACAAGCCGACGTCCGCTGGTCGCCGGTTCCAGAGCGTGCAGACGTTCGACGAGATCACGACGTCGACGCCGTACAAGCCGCTCGTCGAGCCGCTCGGCCGGTCGGGTGGGCGCAACAACCGTGGCGAGCTCACCTCGTGGTGGCGCGGTGGCGGGCACAAGCGGAACTACCGCGTGATCGACTTCAAGCGCGACAAGTTCGGCGTGCCGGGTCGCGTGTCGACGGTCGAGTACGACCCGAACCGGTCGGCGCGTATCGCGCTCGTCACGTATGCCGATGGCGAGAAGCGCTACATCCTGCACCCGGTCGGGTTGAAGGTGGGCGATCCGGTGATGTCGGGGCCGAACGCCGACATCCTGCCGGGCAACTGCCTGCCGCTCAAGAACATTCCGCTCGGCACGATGATTCACAACGTCGAGCTGAAGCCGGGCAAGGGCGGCCAGATCGCGCGGTCGGCCGGATCGGCCGTGCAGCTCGTGGCCAAGGAAGGCGCCTACGCGTCGGTGAAGATGCCGTCGAGCGAGATCCGGCTCATCGGCATCGAGTGCCTGGCGACCGTGGGGCAGGTCGGCAACATCGATCACGAGAACGTGTCGATCGGCAAGGCCGGCCGGAGCCGGTGGCTCGGGCAGCGGCCGCACGTGCGCGGCGTCGCGATGAACCCGGTCGACCATCCGCTCGGCGGCGGCGAAGGCAAGACCTCGGGCGGACGGCACCCGGTGACGCCGTGGGGCATACCGACCAAGGGCTACAAGACGCGGCGCAACAAGCGCGGTGACGCGTTCATCGTGCAACGGCGCAAGAAGTAGGCGGGAGTTATGGGGCGATCACTCAAAAAGGGCCCGTTCATCGACGTCCATCTGCTCGAGAAGGTGGAGGCCATGAACCGCGAGAGCGAGAAGAAGGTCATCAAGACCTGGTCGCGGCGATCGACCGTCGTGCCGGAGATGATCGGTCACACGATCGCGGTCCACAACGGCAAGAAGTTCATCCCCGTGTACATCACGGAAAACATGGTCGGGCAGAAGCTCGGGGAGTTCGCGCCGACGCGCTTCTTCAAGGGCCACACGACCAAGGCTGAGAAGGCGGCGCAGATGGCCGCGACCAAGGGGGCCGCGTAATGGCCACCGCGCGCGCGACCTCGCGGTACATCCGCACGTCGGCCCAGAAGGCCGGGCTCGTGCTCGACCAGATTCGCGGCCGCGACGTCGCCGAGGCGCTCGCGACGCTGCGTTACTCGCGGAAGCTCATCGCGCACGACATCGAGAAGACGCTGCGCTCGGCCGTGGCCAACGTCGAGCAGCGCGAGGACTTCGGCGGCGACGTGGATCGGCTCTACGTGGCGGCGTGCTGGGCCGATCAAGGGCCGAGCATGAAGCGCATTCGCCCGGCCCCGATGGGCCGTGCGTTCCGCGTCGTCAAGCGGATGGCGCACCTGACGGTCGAGGTCGGCGAGCGCCGGCCAAAGGCAGGCGCGCCGGCCGGACGGCCGCGGCGCGCGGCCAAGGCGCCGGCCAAGGCCAAGACCGAAGGCGAGTGACCGGGCGCGGCCGCGAACGGCCGAGCGAGGGCTGAGAAGTTATGGGGCAGAAAGTTCATCCGTACGGGTTCCGGCTCGGGTTCAACAAGACCTGGCGGTCGCGCTGGTACGCCGACAAGGACTACGCGAAGCTGCTGCACGAGGATCTGCGGCTGCGCGCGAAGTTGAAGGCGCGCTTCGCGCACGCCGGCGTCTCGCGCATCGACATCGAACGCGCGGCCAACAAGCTGAAGGTCGATATCCACACGTCCCGGCCCGGCATCATCATCGGCCGCAAGGGGACCGAGGTCGATCGCCTGCGCCAGGAGCTGATGAAGTCGACGGGCCGCGAGGTGTTCATCAACATCCTCGAGATCCAGAAGCCCGAGCTCGATGCGCAGCTCATCGGCGAGTCGGTGGCCATGCAGCTCGAGAAGCGCGTGGCGTTCCGCCGTGCGATGCGCAAGGCCGTCGAGTCCGCGTTGCGCTTCGGCGCGCGTGGGATCAAGGTGCGTGTGTCGGGCCGGCTGAACGGCGCCGAGATCGCGCGGTCC
This sequence comes from uncultured Acidobacteriota bacterium, assembly GCA_937880585.1. Taxonomy (GTDB): domain Bacteria; phylum Acidobacteriota; class Vicinamibacteria; order Vicinamibacterales; family SCN-69-37; genus CALFMR01. Next base: position 1,583 of record CALFMR010000334.1, on the reverse strand, counting down.
GAGTGGTATCTGCACGGCCAGCTTCCGCTGCAGACGCTCCGCGCGGACATCGACTACGGCTTTGCCGAGGCGTTCACGACTTACGGCGCGATTGGCGTGAAGGTGTGGCTCTACAAGGGCGAGCGCCTGACGCCGCGCACCGGCCGCGAGGAAGAGTACCGCCAGCCGCGCCGCGCGGCGCGCGGATAGCGACACCGCGAGCTCCCGAGCGGAGCGAGGGCGGCGAAGCGCCGTAGCGCTGGGGGTGGGGCCCCAGCGCATTGCAAAGAAGATGGCTGACGTGAAGTTGGAAGTCAGCAGTTGAGAGTGCACCCATGTTGATGCCGAAGAAGGTCAAGTACCGCAAGCAGCAGCGCGGCCGGATGCGCGGGCTGGCGTGGCGCGGGTCGTCGGTGGCGTTTGGCGACTACGGGTTGATGTCGCTCGAGCCCTGCTGGCTGACCGACCGCCAGATCGAAGCGGCGCGCGTGGCCTTGACGCGCGGGATCAAGCGCGGCGGGAAGGTCTGGATTCGCGTGTTTCCCGACAAGCCCATTACCAAGAAGCCGCAGGAAACGCGCATGGGCAAGGGCAAGGGCGCGCCCGAGGGCTGGGTGGCGGTCATCAAGCCGGGCCGCATCCTGTTCGAGATGGAAGGCGTGTCGGTGGTCGAGGCGCGCGCGGCGATGCGGTTGGCCTCGGCCAAGCTGCCGATGAAGACGCGCTTTGCGCGACGCTTCGGTGAGGAGACCCTGTCATGAAGGTGGGCGAGCAATTGACCGAGCTGAGGGGCCTCGGCGTCGAGGACCTGCGTCAGCGCGCGCACGCGCTCGACGAGCAGGTCTTCCGGCTGCGCCTCCAGCAGTCGATGGGACAGGGCGAGTCGGGCCACAAGGTGCGCCCGTTGCGTCGCGAGCTGGCGCGGGTGATGACCGTGCTGCGCGAGAAGGGCGTCAGGGACTAGCCATGGCGAAGGTCGAGATTTTTGGACGAGTCGTGAGCAACAAGATGACCAAGAGCGTCATCGTCGCCGTCGAGCGCCAGGTGCGCGACGGGCTGTATGGCAAGCAGCGTCGGCTCACGTCGCGCTTCATGGCGCACGACGAGCACGAGGCCCAGGTGGGCGATCGCGTGGCGCTCGTGCCATCGCGGCCGCTCTCGGCGCGCAAGCGCTGGGTGGTCACGCGCGTCGTCGACAAGGCGCGGGCCTAGGCGGGGCGGAGAGAGTCAGGAGAACTCACCATGGTTCAGATGCGCTCCATCCTCGACGTGGCCGACAATTCCGGCGCGCGCAAGATTGCCGTGATCAACCCGATCGGCGGGTCGACCGGCCGGTACGCGCGGATTGGCGACATCGTCACCGCCTCGGTGAAGGAAGCCACACCCGACGCGACGGTCAAGAAGGGGCAGGTCGTCAAGGCCGTCATCGTGCGGACGCGCAAGGAGCTGCGCCGCAAGGACGGCAGCTACATCCGCTTCGACCGCAACGCGGCCGTGCTCATCAACGATCAGAACGAGCCCATCGGCACCCGTGTGTTCGGCCCGGTGGCGCGCGAGCTGCGCGAGCGGCGGTTCATGAAGATCATCTCGCTCGCGCCGGAGGT
>CALFMR010000333.1 GCA_937880585.1 uncultured Acidobacteriota bacterium | reverse complement strand
CTACACGACGCTCTTCCGATCTCGGCGCACACGTCGAGTGAAAGGGCCCTTCACCGCATGTCACGAGCCGACCACGCCGCACGTACGTCCACGACGGACCCGATCGACGAAGCGCCCGCGCGACTGACGCCGCGCCATCTCGAAGAATCGATCCAGGTCCTGCGTGACGTGTCGCTGGCGGTGGACGACGGCCGCACGTGGAAGGTCATTCACGGCGCGCTCACGGCGCCGGAGTCCACGGTGGCGAACGCGCGCCTCTCGGTGATCGAACGCCAACTGCACCAGATGCTGACCGTCGTCTCGACGGCCCCGCCGCCCGCGACGTACGTCGGCAACGGCCTCATGCTGCTGCCGACGAGCCTCGGATTTCCCCTCATCGGATTCGCTGACGATCTTCAACTGACGCCGGCGCTCGTGATGCACCGGCAGTGGGACACGCCGACGACGCATCTTCTCGAGCGGATTCTCCGTCCCGGCGAGCGTTTTCTCGACATCGGGGCGAACATCGGCTACTTCACCGTCTTCGGCGCCATGCTCGTCGGCGGCACCGGGCGCGTCCACGCCTTCGAGGCGAATCCGCGCACTGCGGAGGTGCTGCGCCGCAACGTCCGCATGAACACCGTCGGCCACGTCTGCACGGTGCGGGACGTCGCGCTCGGCGATCGGACCGGCACCGCGACGCTGCACACGTTCGTCGGCAGCCAGGCGAGCTCGACGCTCTCGACGCTGCCCGATCGTCTGCTCGACGAATGGCACGAACGTCCACGTGAACAGCCAGTCTCGATGACGACGCTCGACGAAGCGTTCGCTGACAGCGACGACATCTTCTCGTGCATCAAGATGGACGCGGAAGGTAGCGAGGCGCGGATCTGGGCCGGCGCGGATCGTTTCTTCCAGACGCACGTGGACGACCGCACGATCGTCCTGCTCGAGTGGAATCCGCCCGGGCTCACCGGCGCCGGCGCCGATCGGCGCGCGCTGCTGGCGACGTTCGCGCGACACGGCTTCATGGTTTGGCGGCGCGACGACCAGCTCACAGTGACGCGGATCACCGACGTCTCGCAGCTCGATGACTGGTGCAACGCGGAGCTCGTGCTCGCGCGCGATCCGGCACGCGTCGCGGCGGTTTGTCCATGAGCGCGGCACTCATCAGCCTGTATCCCCTGGACGCGACGGGCGGTGGCGAGCTGTACACCATCGAGACCGCGCAGGCGATGCTCGCGGCCGGCGAGTCGGTGACGATTGCGGCGCCCGTCGACGTGCTGCCGCCACGTGCCGACATGGCCGATCGGCTCCGCACGGCGTTCATTTCCACCGACGCCGCGTCGGGCGCCGCGCCCGAGGTCGTCACCTGGCGCGACGTGCTCGCGTCGTTGAATCGCCACGATCACATCTGGGTGCATCAGTATCTGGCGTCCGAGCTGGTGTTCGACGTCATCGCCTCCACCGCGTCCGACCAGTCGCTGCTCTTCACCTCGCTCGGCTTCGAGCTGATCCGTCCGGTCTTCGCCGACGTCTATCAGCCGTGCCCCGGCCAGCACTTCGTCGAGATCTCCGCCTATGCCGCGAGCCGTGCGGGCGTCTACGCGCGGAACGCGACGTGGCTGCACGCGGCGATCTGGCGCCGCGAGATGCGTCCGCTCGACGTCGTCTCTCCTCGTCGTCGCGAGTACGTAGCGCTCGGCCGCGTGCTGCCGCACAAGGGACTCGAGACGACGATCGATGCGCTTGCCGAAGGCGACGTCCTGCACGTCGTCGGGCCGACGCCGGATGAGGAATATGGCGCGTTTCTCCGCGAGCGCGCGCGTGGAAAACACGTCAACTTCCGTGGGCGCCTGCCTCGCGCTGACGTGCGGGCGCTCATCGCGGAGACCAACGGGCTCGTGGCGGCATCGACGCATCATCTCTTCGACGGACGTCACATCGAGCAGCCTGAATTGCTCGGGCTCGTGCTGTGCGAAGCGCTGCGCGACGGCACGCTGCCCGTGTCGTCAAATGTACCGGCGTTCGCCGAGGTGATGGGCGCGGTTGGACTTTCTGACTGGACGTTCCCCGAGGGCAACAGCGACGCGCTTCGCGCCGACATGCGCCGGCTCGCGCGGATGGACGACGGCGAGCGACGCGAGCGTCTCGAATCGGCGCGCGCCGCGCTCGTGAATTGTTTTGCCTGGGACGACTACTGGCCGCGCGTCACGGCGGTCATCGAGGACCTGCGCCGATGCGCGTGATGGTCCTGTCGAACATCTTTCCGCCGCACGTGCGGGGCGGATACGAGCTCGGCGTGCTCGAGGTCGCGCGGACGTTTGCCGCGGCCGGGCATGACGTGGAAGTCGTCACCTCGACGGCCGTGGGTGCGCAGCGCCGCGTGCGCCGCGCCGATGACGTCGCCACGCGCGAAGTGTTCGCACCGGTGCTGGCCTACGAACCGGACCTCGCCGATCGGCTGCAGGACTCCGCCGTCTGGTCTCACGATCGCACCGACGCCTTCGGCGGCGTCATTCCCGCGAACGCCGTCGCCCTGGCGCGCGAGATCGAGCGCTTTCGGCCCGATCGGATCTGGATGGGCAATCCTCTCGGCCTCGGTCCCGTCGGCATCTTCGAGACAGCGCTCAGCGCGCGTGTGCCCGTGATCGTCCATCTGATGGACGACGTGGATCGGTATCTGCTCGGGTATCGACGGCCGATCCACTGGCTGTCGCGCGTGGCTCGGTTGAAACGCGGCATGACGGCGGTCTCGTGCGCGTCGCACGTGCGCGCGATGAACTCGGTCGTGGGGGAGTACGGCGCGCACCTCGTCGTGCCGAACGGCGTCGACTTCGCTGCGTTCCCGACGCGCGCGGAGCCGCTCCTGCGCGGCGGCGGCCCGTTGCGTCTCGTCTACTTCGGCCAGGTCGAGCCGATGAAAGGCATTCCGCAGCTCATCGCCGGCATCGACGCGTTTGCGGCGTCGCCGGGATCGATGCCCTTCGAGCTCGACATCATCGGTCCAGCATCGACGTCGTACGGCGCCGAGCTGGCCGCCGAGATCGCGTCCCGCCATCTCGACGATCGCGTGCGGGTGGTCGGACGGCTGGAGAAGTCCGACCTGTTGGCGCGCCTCGCCGGGTACGACGCGGCTGTGCTGCTGCTGAAACAGGACGAGCCGTTCGCGTACGCATCGCTCGAGGCGCCCGCCGCGGGCCTGCCGGTCGTCATCACGCGAGGTCATGCGGTGGCCGACGCGTATCCGTCGGACTATCCGCTGTTCGTCGACGATCGTGACGACGCGGAGTTGGTCTCGTCAGCCCTGCGCTGGTGTGCGTCTCACGAACACGACTTGCCGGTGCTCGGACGCGATCTGCGAGCGCATCTGCTCCGCCGGTGCGATACGACGACGGCAGTCAACCCGCGCTATCTCGAGATTCTCGAGCACGCCCGCGCGGCGGACCGGCCGACGGACGTGGACGCGCTGCTCGCCGGTGCGCTCACGGTCGAGGCGCACGCGCTCTCGATCAACGCGTGAGGCCATGGCATCTCGAGCGATGACGCCGATCGATTCGTCCAGCGCCTCGGTGCTGCACGAGCGCCTGCAACAGGCGACGCGCGCGGCGCGGATGGCCCCGACGCTGAACGCGCAGTCTGCCGCTCGCGCTCGTCGCCGGTCCGATGCGAAGGCGTGGAGTCTGCTTCAGTGGATACCGATGACGCCGGGAAGCGCCGCGAAATCGCGCGCGGAACGGGAGCGCGCCGTGCGCCTGATTCTGTCCGGCTTGATCGAGAACGGCGGCGCGAACGACGTGCCGTGCGATCTCGATGACGTGCGCGGACCGGTACTAGTCGTGCGGTCCGGACCGTGGCCCGTGCTTCGCGCGCTCCTCACCACCCTCGCGACGCAGCCGAACGCGCGGCCGATCTCGGTGCTGTGCCACACGCGTGATGCCGAAACGCTTGCGCGTCTCTCCGTGGAAACCGGTCTCGAGCTCGCGCCGATTTTCTACCCGCGATTCGAGCCGTTCGTCACCGCGACGCTTCGCCGCGTGTTGGTGGATGGGGCCTGGTCGACGGCGATCGTGCTGGACGGATCGAAGCACGGCCGCGGCCTTTCGCTCGAGCACATCACGAGCGCGCTCGACGCGCCCACGCGGTACGTGTGGAACGCCTCGAACGCGGCGTTCCGGCTGCGGTCGCTGCGTGAGCGGCTCGGACGTGAGAACTATGCAGTCGTGCGCGGCTTGCTCAGGTGGCACGCGGCGCAGGACGGCGAGTGATCGATGCCGTTCGCCGCCTAAGATAAAGAAAAACTGCGAGAGCTCTTCGACGATCTCCCGCTCGCGCGTTGGCGACAGGGCAGCCACGCGAGACACGAGCGGATGTGCGGCGTCCAGTCAGGCATGTTCCCCTCGTGTCACCATGCGGACCGCCTCGACGAATTCGTCCCACGTCCGGCGCTGCTGGCGCAGCACGCGCTGCCCGGCGGTCGTCAGCCGATAGAAACGACGCCGGCGCTCGCCCGGCTTTTCGACCCACGTTCCCCTGATCCAGCCGCGCTCCTCGACGCGATAGAGCAACGGATAGAGGGAGTCGAGGTGAAACACCAATCGTCCGCCCGACTGCGCTTCGATCAGCTTGCCGAGCTCGTAGCCGTGCCTCGGCCGGGCCTCCAGCACGGACAACAGCAGCAGCTCGGCGGCTCCCTTCTTGAGCTCTCGGTCGAGCGCCGAGCGATCGATGTCTGCCATAGGCAGATATTATCACGACGTCGAAGTCCACGTGAAGCCCACTCGAAAGGTTCACGGGCGCGTCTCGGTCGTCGTCGCGGCGTAGGCGCCTACCTCAATAACATCTCGCGGCGCCCGCAAGGTTTCACCCAGAACCTGCGTTCATCCAGGTAGGGACAGGTCGGGAGGGATGTGCCTGTTCGAGAATGATGGATTGGCTCGCCGCTTTGGACGATCTTCGACACTGGCTTATTCGAGAAGCCTCGCCCCCCGCAGGAGGCAATCATCGCCACCGCCGAGAGCTCGCACTGCGCGGGTCGAGATTCTTCTCAACCTCCGCTAGCGCGATCATCATCATCATTGGATCGACCGGACACTCGTAGAATCCGGCACGTGTGTAGAAGCGCTTCGCGTCGTCTGACATCGCATGAAGCAGCACCGCGCGAATGCCAGCGATTTGAGCGGCCGCTAGAGTGCGGAGCAGAGCGTCCTTCAGAAGCGCGGAACCAAGACCTTGTTTCTGGTAGGCGGAATCGACGGCCAAACGCGCAAGCACCATCACCGGAATTGGGTCCGGCATGTTGCGCTTCGTTTTGGCGGACACGTCCTTGTGGGCCACTGCGCCGTTCGCCAACGCATAGAAGGCGACCACACGTCCCCCAGCCGTCACGACGTAGGTCCGTGAAGCGCCCAGCGTCTCATTCGCGAGCGCTCGGCGTTTCAACCAGTTGTCGAGTTCAGGCGTACCGGAGTCGAAAGAGCTAACGTCGTGCTCGGCTGTCAGGTGCTCTGGAGCGCTGAATCCGTCCGCACTCATCGCTCCCAGGGTGCTTTTCTCGAGAGAAGTGCCCGCAGACGCGGGTTCTCGGCGGGAGACGCATCCAAGGCAGCGTTGAACTTCGCGAACGCATCCGTGTCCAGCTGAAAATACCGCTGGTCGAGAAGTACAGTTGTCGCTTCACGGGTTGCTGCGTCCAGAACGAACTGCGTACGATCCTTCCCGGCAGCTTCAGCGGCTCGATCGATGAGCGTGCGTCGCTCTTCCTCGATGCGGATGTTGATGGTTCGTGTCCGCGCGGCGGTTGAAGTGGCTGCCATGGTCTGCTCCCTATGTGACGCCCATGTCGAGACGTCAATGCCCTACTCTAGGGCGCTGTATACACGATGTCAATACATCATCTATTGAACCAGTTGCGAACATCGTCCAGTCCGGCTGCCGCACCCGCAACACCTGACGAATCAATGACTTAGACGGACAAGACACGGCTCATCCTTGCAAGTCGATGATTTTATTGGATTTATTGGATTGGCTCCTCGGGCTGGATTCGAACCAGCAACCCTCCGGTTAACAGCCGGATGCTCTGCCGTTGAGCTACCGAGGAACATCGGTCGCGCCGTCTCGCCGACGCGTCGCCGAAGCCCGAAGGGCGCGGGCGGAGCGAAGGCGGAGGCACCTTCTCTGCGGGCCGTCGGCCCGCGGCAGGAACGAGTGATCTTAGGATGGAACCGCCGGGCGCCGCAACAGGCACGGCGCCCTCCCTCGCAGCGCGCGGGCCGGATTCCGGACGCCCGAAGGTGACGCGGCCGGCGAAGGCTGGAGCCGGCGTCTCACCGGCTCGCTTGACCTTCGCCGCACGGCCAGAACCCGCGCTACTTGACCTTCGCGTCCACCTCGATCGCAATCGACCCGCGCAGCGCGTTCGACACCGGGCACTTGCCTTCGGCATCCTTCGCAATCTGCGGGAACTGGGCCGCGTCGACGCCCGTGAGGCCTTCGACGACGAGGTCGAGGTGCGACTTCGTGATCTTGATGCCGGCTTCGCTGAGATCCGCCGTGACCGTGCAGGTGACGTGGGTCTTCTCGATCTTGCCGCCCATCCGGCCGATGGTCGCGTTCACCACCATCGCGTAGCAGACGCCGTGCGCGCCGGCGATGAGCTCCTCGGGGCTCGTGACGCCTTCGGGCTCGCCGATGCGCGACGCGAACGTCACGGGCAGATTGAACGCACCGGTGCCGGCGTGCGCCACGCCCTTGCCGCCTTCGCGCAGCGGACCTGACCAATCGACGGTGACGTGTCTCGAGAACTGTGGCATGAGAGCGACTCCTGACGTGTGAACGTGGTGATGCGCGGTCCGGACGGCACGCGCCTTCCTAGCTTACCGCGCTCAGGCGGACTCGCGCTTCTTCCGCGACGTCCGCGCGCCGCCGCCGCGGCTCGTCATGTTGAGCTGCACGACGACGCCCGCGAGCGAGAGGCCGACCCAGAGCGCGGTGTGCCACCAGCGGCCGACGAGCGGCCCGAATGGATAGAGAATCCAGACGTCGTGGCTCGACGCCGCCCGCAACGCATCGTGATTGCCCATGAGCGCGAGCGCGCCGAGAATCAACGTCCACGCACCAGCGAGCGCCGTGCCGAACACGACGACGTACCGCGCCGCCGATAACGCGCCGAGTGCGCCGACGACGCACACGATCACGAGAACGGCCGTCGGCGGCTCGCCGCCAATCACGCGCCAGACGACGTGGACGGCCAGCGCCGCGAGCCCGGCGCCGACCAGGCCGACGCCCATGAAGTACGCCGCGATCATCAGAATCGCGCCGAGGATCCCGCCGACGACCGCGGCGAGCACGAGCGTCCACATGTTGGCCGACCCCATCATCGACGTCGTGATGAACGCGCCGAGGATGAAGCCGTACACGCCGAGCACGAGACGGAACAGACGGTAGCCCGCAAAACAGGCGAGCAACCCGCCGAGCGCCAGCACGACCGCCGTCGGCGTGGCATACGAGGCCGGAAGCATCCGGGGATTATGCCATTATCATCAATCCGAAATGACGCGCCGCACCGCGACCAACGCCCTGCTGACGCTGGGCGGCGTGGCGCTCCTCGTCTGGCAGATCGATCGCATCGGCCTCGCGGCCGTCCGAAACGGATTGGCCACCGTTGGCGCCGGCATCCTGCTGATCCTGCTGCTGCAGTGGATGCGTTTCGCCGCACGGTCGTACGCGTGGATGCGGCTGCTCGACACGCCCGCGCCGCTTTCGACCGCGGTCGCTGCCACGGTGAGCGGCGACGCACTCGGGAACCTGACGCCGCTCGGCCTCATCGCGAGCGAACCGGCCAAGGCCGTGTACCTCGCGCCGCGGATCGATCCGGCGCGCGCGCTCGCCGCGCTCACGGCTGAGAATTTCTTTTACAGCGTGTCGGTCGCGATCTACATCGTCTGCGGCGCGGCGGTGCTGCTCGTGGCGTTCACGCTGCCCGACACCGTCCGTCTCTCCGGGCTCGTCGTCGTCGCGGTGATGGCGTGCGTGCTCGGTGCGGCAGCGTGGATCGCGTGGCAGCGGCCCGCGGCGGCAAGCGCCGTCGTCGCGCGTCTGCCCTTTCGCCGCGCGGCCGCGTTCGTCGAACGTGTGCGCGAATTCGAACGACAGACCTACGGCGCGGTCGGCGGCCGTTCCTCGCGGCTGCGATCGGTCGTGCTCGCCGAGCTCGCCTTCCACATCATGAGCCTCGGCGAATGCTGGTTCACGCTCGCGCTTCTGACGGGCCGGTCGCTGCCGCTCGAAGCGCTGACGCTCGACAGCCTGAACCGCGTCATCAACATCGCATTTCGCGTGATCCCGCTGCGCGCCGGCGTGGATGAAGTCTCGGCCACGGCGCTCGCCACGGCAATCGGACTCGACGGCGGGACGGGACTGGTGCTGGCGCTCGTGCGCAAGGTGCGCATCATCGCCTGGGCAATCGTGGGATTGGTACTGTGGGCGCTGCGCGGCCGCGCGACCGCCGCGTCGCGCGATTGACCGTCACGTCTGGCTTCCGGCTTCAGACTTCTGACTTGAGAGTGCCCTACATCTCCCTTCGTCCTTCCATCGCCTTCGACATCGTGAACTCGTCGGTGTAATCGAGATCGCTGCCGACCGGGACGCCCATCGCGATGCGCGTCACCTTCGGTCCGAGCGGCTTGATGAGCCGCGCGAGATAGAGCGCGGTCGCCTCGCCCTCGACGTTGGGATTGGTCGCGAGGATCACTTCGTCGACGCCCTCGGTCAGACGCGCCAGCAGTCCTTTGATCTTCAGATCGTCCGGCCCGACGCCCTGGAGCGGCGCAATGGCGCCCATCAACACGTGGTAGCGCCCGCGGAAGCCGCGCGTCTTCTCGACCGACGCGACGTTCTCGGGCTGTTCGACGACGCAGATGAGACGCGGATTGCGGTCGTCGGCCGTGCAGTAGCCGCACGGATCGACGTCGGTGATGTTGTTGCAGATCGTGCAGTAGGTGACGCGATCCTTGACGCCGAGCATCGCGGCGGCGAGCGCCTCGATCTCCTCGCGCGGCGTCTTCAGCAGGTGATAGGCCAGCCGCTGCGCGCTGCGGGCGCCGATGCCCGGCAGCCGCTGCAGCGCCGCCACCAGGTCGGCCAGCGGATCGAGGCGCGCCATCAGGGCAGGCCGAGGCCGCCCATCAGGCCCTGCATCTGACCGGCGAGCGCTTCGTCCACGCGGCGATGCGCGTCGTTGACGGCCGCGACGATGAGATCCTGCAGCATCGCGATGTCGTCCTTCGACACGACCTCGGGATCGAGCGTGACGCGAAGGAGCTGCTTGCTGCCGTTGACGGCGACGGTGACCATGCCGCCGCCGGCCGTGGCCTCGATCGTCATCTCGGCCATCTGCTTCTGAAGGCGCTCCTGCATCTGCTGCGCCTGCTGCATCATTTTTTGAATGTTCATCAGTCGATCTCCTCGACGTCCTCGATCTGCCCGCCGAACACGTCGAGCACGGCCTGCACGGCGGGTTCAGCCTGCACACGGGCGCGCAGATCGGCCTGGTGCGCCTCGGCGGCCGCGGCATCGGCTTCGGCCGCCGGTGCCGGCGCAGCCTCGCGGTCGACGACCGTCATCTTACGGCCGGCGAGCGCCTGCGCGAGCTGCTCGACCCACGCGCGCTTGTGACCGAGCTGCGTGCGGAGCGTCTTGTGCACGGGCGCGAAGGTGAAGACGACGGCATTGCCTTCGATCTCGATCTTCTGCGCCTGCGCGACGACCATGCCGTAGAACGTGCGGCTTTGCTCGCGAATCGACGTGAGAAGCGCCGTCTTGAGATCGCCGGCGGCCTTCGGCGATTCAACGGGCGCCGGGACCGGCGCGGTTGATCGCGCCGCGGGGGCCGACGATGCGGCCGGTGACGCCGCGGGGGTCGGACGCGGTGTCGCAGGGCGAGGCTCGGATGGTGACGACGGCCGTGTCGCCGCCGGCGTGGGTCTCGCCACGGGACGCGGTGATGCCGCCGGAGCTGACGATCGAGGCCGCGGCGCGAGCGGCGCGGCGCCTCCCGCGGCTCCGCCTTCCATCGCCGCGATGAGATCGGTCAGCGGCGTGAGCTGCCGCAGGTGAATCCACTTGATGAGCGCCATCTCGAAGTGATGACGCGGCTGCGACGAGTTGCGGATCTCGTACTCGGCGCGCGACAGCAGATCGAACGCGCGCATGAGATCCTCGCGCGAGTACTGCTCGACGAGCACCTTCAGCCGATCGCGTTCGTCTTCGGCCGCGATCTCCGGATCGGCCAGCCGCGTCGGATCGATCCGCACGATCATCAGATCGCGCATGAGGCGCGCGAGCTCGCGACAGACGATCCGCAGATCGAAGCCCGTCTCGACGACCGTCGCGGCGAGCGCGAACGCGCCGGCGGCGTCCTCGCGCGCGACGGCCTCGGCGATGTCGAACTGCAGGTCGCGGCCGATGAGGCCGAGCACCGTGCTGACGTCGGCCGCCGTGACCGCGTCACTCGTGAACGCCAGGATCTGATCGAGCGACGACAGCGCGTCGCGCATGCTGCCTTCGGCCGCCCGCGCCACGAGCGCCAGCGCGCCGTCATCGATAGCCACGCCTTCGGCCGTCGTGATGGCGGCCAGTTGCGCGCGGATCGCGGCGAACGGCAGCGCGCGCAGCTCGAAGACCTGCGACCGGGACTGGATGGTGACCGGCACGTGGTGCAGCTCGGTCGTGGCCATCATGAACTTGACGTACGGCGGTGGCTCCTCGATCGACTTCAGCAGCGCGTCGAACGCATTCTTCGACAGGCGATGGACTTCGTCGATGATGAAGATCTTGAAGCGATCGCGCATCGGCGCGATCGCGAGCGGCTCGACGATCACCTCGCGCACCGCGTCGACGCCCGTGTAGGTCGCGCCGTCGATCTCGAGGACGTCGACGTCGCGCCCTTCAGCAATCTCCCGACACGCGTCGCACTCACCGCACGGTTCGGGCGTGGGCCCGTTCACGCAGTTCAGCGCCCGCGCGACGATGCGCGCCGTCGTCGTTTTGCCGACGCCGCGGGGCCCGGCGAAGATGAACGATTGCGCGATGCGATCGGACGCAATGGCGTGCTTCAGCGTGTCGATGACGCCGCGCTGGCCGATGACGTCCTCGAAGCGCTGCGGGCGCCATTTGCGCGCGAGAGCGAAGTGCGGCATGGAGAAACGATGATCGAGATGTGAATGCGATGGCCGACCGGCGCGCGCCCGACCGCGGCCCGGAGGCCCTGCGGCACAGCACAGGATCGACTTAGCGCTGCTGCCTTCCGGCCCTGACGCGGTTCGTCGGCTGAACTTGCACAGGATCCGGACCGCGGTCCGACACGCGGCGATACCGGCAGTCTAGCATCCCGCCGGCTCAGTGCGTGAGGCCGTAGATGATGTAGTTCACGCCGAGCTTGTACGCCTCGTTCGAGTCGTCGACGGGCATGAGCCCCTGCCCGGAGAATTCCCAGTACTCGGACACGTCCGTGTTGAAGTTGATGATCGCCATCAAGCGCTTCGACGGATCGTTGTCCTCGTAGATTCCGCGGATGATCGGCCGGCCGTTCGGGCCGTCATAGGCCTGCGGGATGATGTCGAACGAGTCGATGTCGAAGAACACGTGAAAGATCGGATCGGTCGGCGACATGTCGACGATGTGCGCGTCGGGCAGGACGCGGTGCATGTTGGACTCGAACTGCTCCCAGCCGCCGCCTCCGCGCGGCGGCGGACGGAAGTCGTCGAAGATCACGAAGCCGCCCTTGACGAGGTACGCGCGAAACGCCGCGGCTTCCTTGTCCGTCATCTCCCAGAAGCCGGCCTCGGTCATGTACGCGATCGGGAACTTCGTCAGCTCCGGGTCGTCGACGCCGAACACGTTCGATTGATCGAGCCGCGGATGGACCGCGGAGATGGAATTGAGGATGCGCGTCAGGTTGTCCTCGGCGCGGTTGTAGCCGTGCGCCCAGGCCGGCATGCCGTAGTAGTAGTAGCCGCCGGGCCCAACCTGGTACTTCAGCCGCGCGAACGTGAATCGGCCGTCGTACGGCACGTTCGACACGTCCGGCTCGTAAGACATCTGAAAGCCGCGGAATCCCCGCTGCGCCGCGAGTGTCACCGCCAGCGCGGCAATCGTGCCGACCGCGGCGAGCACGGCGGTCACACGCGTCGCCATCCGGGAAGCGGCCATCAGATTCCCCTTGTAGACACTACACCCGATCGAAGTCAGACGTTCGAAGCCAGAAGCCAGAAGGAACGCGTGGCGCAGCGTCAGCTTCGCGCCTGGCGTTCCCGCATCCGGTGCCGATAGACGAAGAACGCAACGACAACCACCGCGGCCACGATCGCCGCGAGCCAGCCGTGCACGTGAATACGACTGGCGATGGCGGTCCATTGCTCGCCGACGAACAGCCCGATCGTGAGGAACACCGCGCTCCAGAGCGCCGCGCCGACGTAGGCGAACATCGAGAACAGGCCGAGCTCGAGGCAGGCGCCTCCGGCGACGAGTGCCGTCAAGTGGCGAACGCCGGGGACGAAGTAGCCGAACATCAAGCCCCACTTGCCGGCGCGCCGGAACACGGCGCGGACGTCTTCGATGTCCTCGGCGTCGATGTGCAAGCGCGGCCCGTACCGGCGGATCACCGTCACGCCGGCCGCGCGCCCGATGAGATAGCTGATCGTGATGCCCGCCGAGCTGCCCGCGATGGCGGCCACGTAAGTCGGCACGGCGGCGAGCCGGTGCTGCGAGATGAGCCCACCCGCGACGACGAGCAGCGTCTCGCCCGGCACCGGCAGACCGGCAATGCCGAGCGCGAGCAGGACGAACAGCGCGAGGCTGCCGTGCTGTACAAGCGACTGAACGAAGGCGCTGTCCATAAAAGGTGAGGCGCCGCCGGCGCATCCTTTACGCTGTCGTCAGGATACGCGACGGGCCCGGCGCGCCGCCCGTCGAAGCGTGACGAACGCGTCGAGCATCTCGGCGTAGGTGAAGTTCGCGTTGCGGCCGCTGGGATTGGGCACGACGAATACGTGTGCACCTTCGAAACGCTCGGGCGCCGCGCCGGGTTCGATAGGTCCCTTCCGCTCGAAGATGAATCGGTAGAGCGACACGCCGACGAACGCGACGATGGCCGGACGCAAGCGTCGCACCTTGCGGCGCAGGCCAGCGAGACCCGCGGCGTACTCGGTGCGCGCGATCGTGTCGATGCCCGGCGTCGCGCGCGGCACGAGATTCGTCACGCCCAGTCCCCACTCCGGCAGCCGCTCATCGTCTTCCGCCCGCAGCCGCTCGGAGACGAGGCCGGCATCGAAGAGCAGCGGCCAGAAGCGATTCGAGTAGCCGGCGAAGTGATGACCGATCGCGGCCGATCGCATACCCGGATTGATCCCGACGAAGAGGACGCGGATGCCGGGCCGCACCGCGTCGCGCAGCACCTGTCCTCGACCGTCGACGGCCGCGGAATCTCGCGCCTTCGGTCGCCGAGACGACGGCCCCGTCGTCATCGATCGAGATCGCGCGGCACGTCGATGACGTCGTGATCGCGAACGAAGGGATCGGACGCCGTACGCGTCACGACCGCGCGACGGAGCGCCGGCGGCGTGAAGATCAGGTACGTGACGATGAACCCGGCGATGAGTCCGCCGACGTGCGCCCAGACCGCGATGCCGGGCACGGCGAACGTGATGAACAGGTTCAGCACGAGGATGCCGATGTTGGCGCGCACGAGCTGCATGCCGGGCCGGCCGAGCTTGAAGCCGATGGCGAAGAGCGCGCCGAACAACCCGAAGATCGCGCCGCTCGCGCCGACCGTGACGTCGTACGGCGAACTGAGATAGACGACGGCGAAGCCCGACGCCAGGAGCGAGACGACGTAGATGATCGTCATGTCGCGCTTGCCGGCGATCACTTCGACGAACTGTCCCAGCACGTACAGCGAGTACATGTTGACGAGGATGTGCAGCACGCTGCCGTGCAGGAACGCGCCGGTGACGACGCGCCAGTACTCGCCATTCTGGCGCACGAACACGGGCACGAGCGCACCGGCATCGGCCAGCGCCTGTAGCGATCCACCGCCGAGGAGCAGGCCCGATCCCACGCGCGACACCTCGTAGGCAAAGGCGAGGACGTTCAAGACGATGAGCAGCGTGGTGACCGGCGTGCGTGGGCGAGGCATGCGGAATCCTCAGCATACATGGGCGTCCGGCGAGATACGCGTCGGGGCGCGCAGGCCGGGCGCGATCTTGAAATCCGACTCCAGATGTCGGATTTTCGTCATGCGGTTTGCGCGGGCCGGATCGAGCCGTCTAGCCTTGCAGAAGCTGCGGCCGCTGGCGTGTTCGACCGCCGGCATCGCGCAGGAGCCATGCGCGTATGACTCATCTTCGCCCGTTGCCCGCGTCCCCGGACACGCCTCTGCTCGATTGGAACCTGACCCAGTGTCAGTGCGGCGAAATCGTGCCCGAATGCGGCCCGAAAGGTAAATGAATGGCTCGCTACACCGGTCCTCGCGTGCGTGTGCTGCGCGCGCTCGGCGTGAATCTTCCCGGCCTCTCGGCCAAGACGATGGAGAAGCGGCCGACGCCGCCGGGGCAGCATGGCGCGCGGCGCCGCAAGACGTTGTCGAACTACGGGCGGCGGCTCAAGGAGAAGCAGAAGCTGCGCGCGCACTACGGCGTCTCCGAGCGGCAGCTCCGCCGCATCGCCGCTGACGCCGCGCGCACGCGCGGCAACGCAATGGCCACGCTCGTCGAGCTCCTCGAGCGCCGGCTCGACAGCGTCGTCTTCCGATCCGGCTTTGCGCGAACGATCCCGGCCGCGCGCCAGCTCGTGACGCACGGGCACATCGACGTCAACGGCAAGCGACTCAGCTATCCCGCCGCGCACGTCAATCGCGGCGACGTCATCACGGTGCACGGCATGCGGGGCGAAGCGGCGGTCCGCAAGCAGCAGGAAGTCGGTGGCGCGGTGCTCGCCGCGCCCGAGTGGCTCGAGGTCGACTCGTCGGCGCTCACCGCGCGCGTCACGTCGATCCCCAGCGCCGATGCGGTCCCCTTCCCCATCGAGCTCCAGCTCGTCGTCGAGTTCTATTCGTAAGGCGCGAGAGACAGCGCGCGGTCTTCCCTGGGCCTGAAGGCCCAGGGCTCCACGGCGGGGCGATGCCCTGGATCGACACACGCGTTCTTGCGCTTGACACTACGTCGCATCACGACGTATCGTCTGACGTCATGGGAACCGTCGGTCCGTCTGCGGCCGGCACGGGACGTTCGCCCGAGGCTGCCCTGCCCCTCTCCGCCGCCGTCTTCCACGTCCTGCTCGCGCTCGCCGACGGGCCGGCGCACGGCTACGCGATCCTCAAGGAAGTCGAGGCGCGCACCAACGGCCGCGTACAGCTCAGCACCGGCACGCTCTACGGCATCGTCAAACGCCTGCTCGAGGACGGCTGGATCGTCGAGTCGCGTGCCGGCAGCACCGATCGCCGCCGGGCGTACCGGCTGACGCCGTTCGGACGCCTCGTGGCGCAGGCCGAAGCCGCGCGGCTCAGCGAGCTCGTCGACGCCGCGCACGCGAAGAAGCTCGTGCCCAGGCCCACGCGGAGCTGACCCATGCCGGCGCCGTCCTGGCACACGCGCGTGTTTCGCCGGCTGCTGCGGCTCTTTCCCGCCGAGTTCCGCGGCGACTTCGGCGACGAGATGGCCAGCGATTTCGAGGATCAACGCGTGGATGCGGCCCGCCGCGAGGGAGGCATCCGGCGGCTGTGGTGGCGCACCGTCGTCGACGTCCTGCGGCGCGCGCCGCGCGAACACGCGGACGTCATCCGTCGCGACGTCGGCTACGCGCTGCGTTTGCTTCGCCGCAATCGCGCGCTCGCTATCGGCGGCATCGCGACGCTCGCGCTCGGGATCGGCCTCAACGCGACCGTCTTCGCCGTCGTCAGCGGCGTGCTCCTGCGCGACCTGCCGATCGACGGCAGCTCACGGCTGGTCCGCGTGTACGAGGTGTCGCCGCCGCCAGCGCGCGACCTCGACGACGTCTCGGCGGATAACGCCCTCGACTGGCGCCGCGCCACGCAGACGCTCGACGGCCTCGCCTTCGTCAGCAGTCCGCGCGTGAACTTCACCGGCGGCAGCGAGCCGGAACAGCTCAGCGGCATGAGCGTCTCGGAAGATTTCTTCCACATCGTCCCAGTGCGCGCCGAGCTCGGCCGCGTGTTCAACGACAGCGACTACGCGCCCTGGCGCGCGTTCTACGCGGCGAATGACCCGCACGTTCGTCGGATGCCGTCAACCGCGCCACCGATGGCGTCGATCCTGTTGAGTCACGATCTATGGCAGCGGCAATTCCACGGCGCGACCGATGTCATCGGACGCACCGTCACGCTCGACGATGACCCGGTTCGCGTCGTCGGTGTGTTGGGGCCGAATTTCCCCTTACGCGACTTCCGGTCGGGCGCGCGCGTGGATTACTGGATCGCGACGCCGCCCGTGCCGAGCGGACGACGCGCGCGGTTTCTCGTGGCGATTGGACGGCTCCGCGCGGACGTGCCGATCGCCCGCGCGCAGGCCGAGCTCGATCTCATCGCCAACCGGCTCGCGAGGGCGTATCCAGATGATGCCGGGTACGGCATTCACATCACGCCGCTCCTCGACACGATCACGGCGAACGTGTCGACTCGTCTCTGGTTTCTCTTCGGCGCAGCTCTCTCGGTGCTGCTCATCGGCACCGCGAACGTCGCCGGCTTGCTACTCGCGCACGCGTCAGGCCGCCGTCTCGAAATGGCCACGCGCGTCGCGCTCGGCGCGGGACGCGCCACGCTCGTGCGCCAGTCTGTCACCGAGGGCCTGGTCCTCGGCGCGATTGGCGGCGCCGCGGGCATTCTCGTCGCGATCTGGACGGTACCGCTCATCGTCTCGATTGCGCCGTCCGACATTCCACGCCTCGACGACGTTCGAATCACATGGGCGGTCGTTGGCTTCAGCGTGCTGATCTCACTCGCGACGGGCGCACTCGCCGGCCTGGCCGCGTGCTGGCCGTTCAGGCATCTGCATCGACGACCAGCGCTGCGGTCGACGGGCGCGGGCACGACAGGTCACGGCCGTCGTCTCCGGCGCGGACTGACCGTCGTCGAGATCGCGCTTGCGCTGATGCTGTCGATCGCGGCGGGACTCCTCGCGCGAACGCTCCGCGCGATCGACGCGCAGCCACTTGGCTATGACCCGGCGCACGTCATCGCGATCGACATGCCGCCAGGTCTGGCGCCTCTCGCGCACGCTGGCGGCCTGGAGCGGATGACACACGCGCAGGCGGCGCTCGTCGAGCGGCTGCGCACGGTGCCGGGTGTCGCAACTGTCGGCGTTGGCCCGCGGCTCCAGTCGTCAGCAGACGATGTCTTCTCGAGCGAGGCGGCGAGCGAAAAACGCGTCGTCACGCAATCCATCGGTCCCGGCTACGCCGAGGCGCTCGGCGCTGTCCTGACGCAGGGGCGGACGTTTCGCGACGAAGACGTTGACGGCGCGCTCGTCGTCATGCTCAACGCGTCGGCCGCGCGATTGTTCTTCGGCAGCGCCAATCCAATCGGGCAGACGATCACGCAGGTCTTCTTCAAACGGAAGCTGACGGTGGTCGGCGTGATCGCCGACGTCCGAGGCCAGCCCGAAGTGCCGGCGGCGCCCGGCGTCTATCTCCTGCACGGGCAGCCGACGAACGCCTTCTTCTCGACGTTCCTCATTCGAGCGACCGGCGATCCACGCGCGCTGCTCCCGGCCGTGCGCGCCGTCGTCCACGACGTCGACCCCACGCTGCCGCTCACGCATATCCAGACACTCGATGACCGGCTGGCCGAGTCGCTCGCACCACGACGATTCACGAGCGGGCTCATCGGTGTGTTCTCGACGCTCGCGCTGCTCCTGGCGGCAATCGGCATCTACGGGCTCGTCGCCGAATCGGTCGCCGCGCGTGTGCCCGAGATTGGCGTCCGCATGGCGCTCGGCGCAACGGCGCCGCGCGTCCTCGTGATGATCCTTGGCGAAGGCGGCGTCCTCGTCGCGGCCGGGCTCGCACTCGGCCTCGCCGGCGCGATCGCCCTGCACTCGACGATGACGTCGCTCGTGTTCGGGGTGAAGACGACCGACGCGATGACGTATGCGATCGTCTCGATCGGTCTCGCGGCAGCCGCGATCCTGGCCTGCGTGCTTCCCGCCCGCCGTGCGTCGGCGATCGATCCAGCGACGGCGTTGCGCCACGAATAACGCGCGCTGTCGTCTTCTTGGCCGTGCGCTGGGGCTCGGCCTTCGCCAAAGGCTCCGGCCGGCAAGCCCGCGCCCGGCGCGAAGGCGCTCGCCACCCTCACTCCGCTCCGGGCTCGCGGTGTCATCTTTCTTTGGTTCTGCCGGCGGCCCCCTGTCTCTTACCAGTGCGTCGGCGAGCCGTCGGGCCGCTGATAGAGCGGCCGATTCGCGCGTTCGGTGATCTCGCCGATGGGTGTCAGTCGCCGGGAATCGATCGTCACGCCGAGCCCTGGACGATCGTTCGGATACAGCTTGCCTTCGCGGAAGTCGAGAAACTCAGGCAGGTAGTCGATGGGCGTCGTGCCGTAGTTGTATTCGAAGAGCACCGGACCGGGAAACGTCGAGAGCACGTGGATGAGCGCAGCCGTCGCGATCGGACCCGTGAAGTGCGGCACGATGCCGACCGCGTGCGTGTTGCAGAGCGCCAGGATCCCGAGCATCTCCGTGATGCCGCCGACGTTCGGCAACGTCGATCGCGTGTAGTCGATGTCGTGACGCTCGACGAGTGTGTTGAAGTCCGCGCGCTGGCCCCACTCCTCGCCGGCCGCGAGCGGCACGGCCGTCATCTGTCGTAACTTCGGGATGTCCTCGCGGAACTGCTCTTCGCGCACGGGATCTTCGACGAAGTAGGGCTCGTACTCCTCGATGAGGCGGCAGCAGCGCAGCGCGTCGGGGTAATCGAAGCGCTGGTGGAAGTCGATGCACCAGTCGCCGTTCGGTCCGACGCCGTCGCGAATCTCCTTGCACATGGCGGCGACGAGAC
>CALFMR010000332.1 GCA_937880585.1 uncultured Acidobacteriota bacterium | reverse complement strand
AACGGGTTCCGTCCCGATGAAGGCCACGGCCGAGCATCTCCTCCGGCTGATGGTCGTGTTCGAAGCACCGATCCCCAACTATTCGACCGAGACGCTGGCGAAGGTGACGGGCCGGCCCGAGCCGGCCGCGCTCCGATTCACGCACACCGACGCCTGGCGCGCCGCGTAGTTGACGAGGCCCTTCACGCCAGGAACCCACTTCTGGCTTCTGGCTTCGAACTTCTGACTTGCTCTACCGCGGCAGCACCACGACCGCGTCACTGACCGGCCGCGGACCAATGGGATCGGAGGGCTTGTTCACCACGCGGTCCTTGACGACCATCGTCGTCGAGCCGCCGCCGTCGAGGTTGAGGGCGTCGCTCAAGTCGAGGCGGTCGGCGAGACGCTGCATGTCGGCGAACGTCATCCCGATGCTGTAGCTCGGCTGCCGGCCGTCGATCGCGGCAAGCCAGGCGACGCCGTGGCGGTCGAGGCCGATGAGCGTGCGCGGATGCCGCGCGTCGACGAACGCGTCACGACTGAGGCCTTCGTCCTTCCAGTCGGCCACGACTTGACCGGCGCGACGCAGCAACCCGGCACCGGTGACGATGTCCGCGGCATGATCGAGTCGTTCGGGCGACAGCCCGGCGCGGCTGCGCCAGTGCGTCTCGAACGTCACCGGGACGCCTTCGACGAGCGCCTGGAGATCGGGCGGCAGATCGAGTCCGCCGAATGACAGCACCGCGCCGTGCGGCGGAATGCGCGTGTGACCGTAGTTCATCCGCACGTCGACGACGCGCAGCGGCGAGCCGTCGAGGACCCACTCAGTGCCGGTCGGCGCCGTGTCCGTATCGAGATGGTAGGCCGGCGTATAGAGCATGAGCCGGCCACGGACGCGCGTCGTGTCGACGCCGTCGACGTGCACGACGTGGTCCTTCCCGCCGGCGGTGAAGTACAGACTGAGCTTGGCCGCCAGCCGATCGAACGCGAGCGACGTGGCGCCGTCACCCCCGCGCTCCATCACGACCGCGCCTTTCTCCGCCGCGCTGTCGCTCACCAGTTCGCCGCCGACCTTCAGGAGCCCGATGGGTTCGCCGTTCCCGCTGTTGAAGAAACTGCCGTTGACCGCGGCAATCGCACCCGCGCGCGCGGCGATCGCCTCGACGGGCTCGGCGTCCATGACCTGGCCGTTCGAGAGTGCCGTGCCGAGACGCACGCGCGTGAGATCGAGGCGCAACAGATAGATGGCGATGGGACCGGCGTGATTGACGAAGCTCTCGTCGCCCACGCGGTAGAGCGCCACGCCAGGCGCAACGTCCTCGGGCGCGCCGAGCGACAGCGAGTCCGGCGAGCGGTGGCACGCGGCGGCCAGCGCCACGAGCGCAATCCCGATCAGTCGGCGTCGAACGATCGTCATTGGACGTACGAACATGCAAGACGCAGCCCACGCGGGCTGCCGTCCGCGCAGTTTTCGCTACGGCACAGCCGGCGCGGTCGCCTGAATCTTGCCGGAATACTCGAGCATCTGCCGCTCGAGATCCTGCGGATACGAGACGGTCACGTCGACGATGTGCCCGGACTCGTCGAGGACGGCCTCGAGCCGCGGCTGGACGAAGCCGGTGTAGGACGGCAGATTCAGCCGATCGACGCGGCGCACGATCTCGTCGCGGAGCTCCGGATCGAAGTGAATGCCGTGCGACTCGAACAATGCGCGCGCGGCCGCGTAGTCGCCCTCGGACTTGATGCGCTGCACGTCGTGCAGCAGCCGTCCGACGCCCGCGCGAAACGCCTCGACGCTCGACAGCACGTAAAACGTGCGGCCTTCCCGCACGCGGACGTCGATCGCGCGCGTGTGCGCGATGAGCCACCGCACGATCATCTGGCGGTTGCGCATGTGATCTTCTTCGAGCGTCGATCCGTGGCGCACGCGCCGGAGCTGCACGAGCGCGTTGCGCGCGTAGGCTTCATACTCGGCCTGGACGATCTCAGCCTGATGGTCGGCCGGCAGCAGTCCGACTTCAGCAATGCGCGCCTCGGCGATGAAGTAGAGCGCCACGAGATCGGCGCGCGCTTCCTCGAGCGCGGAGTACTGCTCCTTCAACGCGAGCTGCGGCTGGCCCTCGAGCCGGTCGGCGACGCGACCCGATCCGTGTCCCAACACTTCATGGATCGCGGTCGTCACCTCGCTCGCAACGGCGCCCCACGCCTCGGCGCGCGCGACTTCTTCGTCGTTCCAGCAGAACTCGCGGCGGAACGCGGGCGGCTGCGACTGGTCGTACGCCTCGGTGATGTTGGCGAGCGACACCGATTTGCTGCCATAGCGCTCGCGAATGGCCTGATCGTTCGGCAGGTTGATCCCGATGGGCGTCACGGGCCCCGCATCGCCGGTCTCGATGACGACGTCGATGGCGCGCGCGGTGACGCCGACGATATCCGCGCGGCGCCACTTCGCGTCGATGGGCAGCCGCGCCTCGAACCACGCCGCGGCCTCCGCGAGACGCCGCAGGCTCTCGGTCTTCTGCGGATTGACCGAGTAGACGAGCGCCTCCCACGCGCCCTTCACGCCGCGCGCGTCGAGGTAGTTCTCGATGAAGCCGTTGATCGTGTCGATGGGCGACGCCGCGTCTTCGACCCACGCGATGTCGTAGGCCACACGATCGGCGTCGTCGCCCGTCTCGTAGAAGCGGATGAGCGCTTCGAGCGCGCGGTGCATCGCGGGCGGCGCGTAGCGCAGCGCGGACCGCAGATGGTCGACGATGGCCGCGATCTCGCGGCCGTAGCGGCCGCCGGCGCGGTAGACCTCTTCGACGAGTCCGGCGTCGGTACGCACGAGCCGCGAGTTCAGCCCGTAGCGCTCGTCGAAGCCCTCGAGGTCGGCCATGATGACGCCGCTGTAAAGATTGTTCGCGCTCGACGACAGGATGTCACCGTCGCCGCCGGGCGTCTTGCAGGTGACCATCGCGTCGACGTCCGGATCGAAGAACGGTCCGCGCAGCCGCTCGATGAGCGCGTCGAGCGACTCGCCGGGCGCCGTCGGCAGATGCGCGCCCCGAGCCACCGCCGCGCGCGCGGCCGCGGCCAGCTCGTCGCGCGTGCAGCGGAGGACGAACTTCCGCGCGGTCAGGTTGTTGTGCGGGCCGGAGTTGATCCAGAACAGCTTCGCGTAGCGTCGAATTTCGGCGATGACTGGCGTGAGATCGAGGCCGGACGCCTCGTCCACGCCCGCCGGGCCGTGGACGAGGATTTCCTCGATGATCTCGCGCATCTCGAGCGCATGGCGGTAGCGCTGGTCGTAGTAGATGTCGCGGCCCGCGAGCGCGGCCTCGTACAGGTGCCAGGCCAGAATCTTCTGGTCGCGCGGCAGCGCCTCGAAGCCGTCCACGTAGTACTGGACGATGGCGGCGTCGTCGACCTGCTCGAGGAGATAGCGGCGAGTCATGACACCGGCGCGGCCGCGGCGGGTTCGAGCGCGGCATCGAGATCGATCGTCTCGTGATGGTCCGGCGTGCGCACGGTCCAGCCGAGCTCACGCACGATCCGGTCGCGGAGCGCGTCCATCGGCTCGGGATCGCCGTGGACGAGACACGTGAGCGTCGGCGGGCGCGTGAAGCCGCCGAGCCAGCGCAGGATTTCGTTCGCGTCGGCATGAGCGGACATCGAATCCACGCTCTCGATGCGCGCGGCGACGGGAATGTCGCGGCCGTGCATCCGCGTCGACGTCGCGCCGTCCCGCAGATCGCGTCCTCGCGTGCCGACGGCCTGATAGCCGACGAACAGCACCGTGTTGCGCGCGTCGGGCAACGCGCGCTCGAGATGGTGCAGCACGCGGCCGCCCGTGGCCATCCCGCTCGCGGAGATGACGATCGATGGCGCCTTCGATTCCTGCACGGCGATCGATTCCTGGATCGACGAGACGACCTTCAGCTTCGCGGTGCAGAACCCGCACAACTTCTGGTGCGCGCGGGCGCGGTGGCCGTTGGACGCTGACTGCAGGATGTCCGCGTCGAGCTCGTTCATGTGCGCGCGATACGTCTCGAGCACGACGGCCGACATCGGGCTGTCGACGTACACCGGCAGCACCGGAATCCGCCGTTCGTCTTCGAGCCGGCTGATCCAATAAAGGACTTCCTCGACGCGGCCGAGGGCAAAGGCCGGCACGATCACCTTGCCGCCGCGCTCAGCCGTCGACGCGATGACCTCCGCCAGCCGCGTGCCGCCGTCGTCGTCTTCGTGCAGGCGATTGCCGTAGGTCGACTCGACCAGCAGCAGATCCGCCTCGGGCACTGTCGTGGGATCGGGCAGGACGGGCCGATCGTAGCGACCGAGGTCGCCGCCGAAGAGCAGCGTCCGGCCCGACGACTCCGTCTGGACGCGCGCGTAGCTCGATCCCAGCAGATGGCCGGCATTGATGAACTCGACGGTGAGCCCGGGCGCGACGGGGATCGGCCGGTTGTAGCCGACCGGCTGCAGCCGCGTCATCGCGCGCGACGCGTCGGCCGACGTGAAGAGCGGCAGCGCTGGATGGTGCTTCGTGTAGCCCTTGCGATTGGCGCGCTCAGCGTCTTCTTCCTGCAGGTGGCCGGCGTCGGCCAGCACGATGCGCGCGAGCTCGGCCGTGGCGGGCGTGCAGAACACGCGGCCGCGAAAGCCTTGATTGACGAGCCGCGGCAGGTAGCCGCAGTGATCGAGGTGCGCGTGCGTGAGGATGACCGACTCGATCGTGTCGGCCGGCACCGTGAGCGGCTGCCAGTTGCGCTCGCGCAGCTCTTTCAGCCCCTGGAAGAGCCCACAATCGACGAGCACGCGGTGGCCGTCGACTTCGAGCAGATGCTTGGATCCCGTGACCGTGCGCGCCGCGCCGAGAAACGTGATGTTCACGCGCTAAGAGTATGGGACGGGCAAGGATGAGACAAGGGAAGGGGGCAGAAGGC
>CALFMR010000331.1 GCA_937880585.1 uncultured Acidobacteriota bacterium | reverse complement strand
CGACCTTGAAACGGGCGAAGCGCGCGACGCTGATGTTCTCGCCGAGCTTCGCGATGGCCGCCTGAATCATCTGACCGACCGTCGTCTTCGGGTCGCGAATCGACGGTTGGTCGATGAGCACCGTCTGCTCGTAGAAGCTGCCGAGCTTGCCCTCGACGATCTTCTCGATGACGGCCGCCGGCTTGCCGGAGTTTTCCATCTGCGCGCGGTAGATGCCGCGTTCGCGCTCGAGCACGTCGGCCGGGACGTCCTCGCGCCGCACGTATTGCGGGCTCGCAGCGGCGATCTGCAGGCCGATCTCCTTCAAGAGCGTCTGGAAGTCGTCGGTGCGCGCGACGAAGTCCGACTCGCAGTTCATCTCGACGAGCACGCCGACCTTGCCACCCGGATGGATGTAGGCGGCGACGAGGCCTTCGCCCATCGTCCGGCCGGACTTCTTCGAGGCCTGCGCGAGTCCGCGCTTGCGCAGAATCGTGACCGCCTCGTCGATGTTGCCCGCGGCTTCCTGCAGCGCGGCCTTGCACTCCATCATGCCCGCGCCCGTGAGGTCGCGGAGTTGCTTCACGAGTTGCGCCGGAATTTCCACGTGAGACTCCTGAAAAGCGGAAAATCTGAAGTTCGGCGGCAGGCTCCCGCGCCGGACGGACGGAAGCGAGGAGTCTGCCTGACGGTCGAACGGCCGCCAGGCGCGGGCCTGGCGGCGAAGGATTCGGATGGAACGGCTACGCCGTGGTGGCGGCGGCTGGCGCGGCAGGGGCCGCGGCCGTTGCGGGCGGCGGGGCCTGCGGACCACCGGACGCGTCCGGCTCGGAGGCGGCCGACGCATCGGCGACGCCACGACCGGCGAGCACCGCATCGGCGATGCCACCCGTGAACAACCGGATCGATCGCAGCGCGTCGTCGTTGCCGGGGATGACGTATTCGACCTGATCCGGATCGCAGTTGGTGTCGACGACGCCGACGACCGGAATCTTGAGCTTGCGGGCTTCGTCGACGGCGATCTGCTCGTGACGCGTGTCGACGATGAACACGGCGTCAGGCAGGCGCGACATGCCGCGGATGCCGTCGAGGTTCTTCGCGAGCTTGCGGCGTTCCTTCTCGAGGCGCGCGATCTCTTTCTTCGAGAGGGTGTCGTAGCGCCCGTCGGTCGTCATGGCCTCGAGCTCTCGCAGCCGCGCGAGGCTCCGCTGGATGGTGGAGAAGTTGGTGAGCAGGCCGCCGAGCCAGCGCTGGTTGACGAAGAACATGCCGCAGCGCTGCGCTTCTTCGGCAATCGCGTCCTGGGCCTGCCGCTTGGTGCCGACGAACAGAAGCGTGCCGCCCTGGCTGGCGAGCGAGGTGACGAACTCCGCCGCCTCGCGGTACAGCTTGGCCGTGCGACCGAGGTCGATGATGTAGATGCCGTTGCGCTCGCCAAAGATGAACGGCTTCATCTTCGGATTCCACCGTTTCGTCTGGTGGCCGAAATGCACTCCGGCTTCCAAGAGATCCTTCATCGCGATCGCGCTCAAGCTGACATCTCTCCTTTGGGATCGGGTCGAGGCCCGCCCCTCATGGGACACCGTCGACGACCGGCGCCATCGACCCACGCCGACGCGGCCGGGGACCACATGCGATTCACGTTACCGCTTGCTGAACTGGAAGCGCTTCCGGGCGCCCGCCATGCCGTACTTCTTCCGCTCCTTGGCCCGCGGATCGCGCGTGAGCAATCCAGCCTTGCGGAGCGCGCTGCGCAACTCGGCGTCGTATTCGACGAGCGCGCGCGCGATGCCGAGCCGCAGCGCGCCGGCCTGCCCGGCCACGCCGCCGCCGGCGGTCGTCGCGAGCACGTCGAAGCGCTCGCCGGTCTCGGTGACGACGAGCGGCTGGCGCACCGTCAGGCGGAGCGTCTCAGTGGGGAAGCTGGCTTCGAGGGGGCCGTGATTGACCGTGATCGCGCCCGAACCGGGCCGGAGGAAGACACGAGCGGTGGACGTCTTGCGGCGTCCGGTGCCGTAATACTCAGTTGCTGCCACGTCAGGCTACCTCGAGCGCGCGCGGCTTCTGCGCCGCGTGCGGGTGGTCCGCATGCCGATAGACCTTCAGCTTGCGATACATCGCGCTGCCAAGCTTGGTCTTGGGGAGCATGCCGCGCACGGCTTCCTCCACCAGGCGGACCGGATTCTTCTGGCGCACGATCTTCGCGCGCTCTTCACGCAGGCCACCCTCGTAGCCGCTGTGATACCGATAAAGCTTCTGCTCGTCCTTGCGCCCGGTCAACCGGACGGCGGCGGCATTGATGATGACGACGTGATCGCCCGTGTCGAGGAACGGAATCCACTGGGGCTTGTGCTTCCCCTGCAGCAGACGCGCGGCGTGACTCGCCACCCGGCCCAATACCTGACCGTTCGCGTCGATGATGTGCCACTGACGCTCGCTCGGAACGGCAGTGGTCTTACCCGAGGCCATTCGCACCCTTTCAGCCGAATCCAAAGGACGGCAAACCGAGATGATACCGGCCCGTCACGAAAAAGTCAATCAATCCGGCCGTCGTCTTCGTGTATGAGGACCACGCGCGCGCGGCGCGCGACCCGCCTGACGCCCTGACGCCCGCGACGTCCTTCGCGCTTACGGAACTGTACGGGACGCCACAACTGTCGGCCGGACGCCCTGCGCAGGACGGCGCACCGACACACGACGCCCGCTTTCCGCCGCCATTTCGTTGACGTCGATGCACGACCGCACGCTTGGCACCGGGCTTGCCTTGCAGGCGTGTCGCCATGATGCTCGGCTCCGCCTTTCGTCCGCCGACCGTCGGCGTGGACATCGGGTCCAGCGCCGTCAAGGCCGTCGCCCTGCGCCACGGCCGCGGCGGCTGGTCGCTCGTTGCTGCTGGTGAGGCCCCCGTTCCCGAGGGCAGCGTCCAGGACGGCGCCACCACGGAACCGCTGGCCGTCAGCGAGGCCGTGAGCGGCCTGTTCGACGCGCTCCACCTCCGCCGCGCGCGCGTCGCCGCCGCCCTCTCCGGCCACTCGGTCATCGTCAAACGCCTATCGCTGCCGGCGATGAGCCACGCGGAACTGGCCGAAGCGATCCCGTGGGAAGCTGAGCAATACATACCCTTCGACCTCAGCGAGGTCCAGCTCGACTACCAGGTCGTTCCCGGCGACGCCGCGGCCGCGAAATCGTCGCTCGACGTGCTGCTCGTTGCCGCCAAGCGCGATCGGATTGACGATCGGACCGGCGTGATCATGCAGACCGGCCGCCGGCCGGTCGTGCTCGACGTCGAGGCGTTCGCGCTCGCCAACGCCTACCAGATGAACTACCCGGAGCGCACCGATGCGCTCGCCGCGCTCGTCCACATCGGCCGCGCCCTCACGATCGTCTGCCTGCTCGAGGGCGGCGAGCCCGTCTTCACGCGCGATATCTCGATCGGCGGCCAGATTCACCTCGACGCGCTGCTGCGCGAGTTCGGTCCGCAAGGCGTCGACGAGTTCGCCGCCAAGCGCATGCTGCGCGGTCAGTTCCCATCCGACGTCCATCAGGACCAGGTGACGGCCACGCTGCGGGAAGCGAGTGCCCAGCTCGTGATGGAAGTGCGCAAGACAATCGACTTCTATCGCGCCACCGCGCCAGTCGAGAAGCTCAGCCGCGTGGTCGTGTCGGGCGGCGGCAGCGACGCGGCCGGCCTGGCCGATCTGCTCGCGGCCGAGTTCAACGCGCCCGTCGACGTCTTCGATCCGTTCCGCCGCGTCACGCGGCCCTCGCGCGCAATTGGCGCCGACGTGGCCGGACCGGCCTATGCCGTGGCGGTCGGCCTCGCGATGCGCCAGGAGGGCGACCGGTGATCAAAGTCAACCTGCTTGCGACCGTGCCCGGCGCGGCCGCGCCCCGCGAGTGGCTGCCGCGCGAACAGCGATCGGCCGCCGCCGGCCTCGGCCTGCTCGTCGTGACCGCGCTGGCGATTGGCGGCTGGTGGTACGCGCTCTCGCGGCAGCAGGCCGCCGTCGACGCGACGACCGCGCAGGAACAGGCCGAGCTCACGCGTCTGAAGGACGCCGCCAAGCTCGTCGACAAGCTCGCCGCGCGCAAGACGGAGCTCGCCGAACGCGTCGATCTCATCCAGCGCCTCCGCGACGTGAAGCGTGCGCCGGTGAGCCTGCTCGAAACGGTGAGCCGCAGTCTTCCGGACGGGCTGTGGCTGATGGACCTGAAGCAGACCGGTATGGTCGTGCAGATCGACGGCCGCGCGATGTCGCTCACGCCGGTCACCGACCTGGCCGAGCGGCTGCAGAACTCTGGTCTCTTCCAGCGTCCCGTCGAGATCGTCACGACCACGACCGAGACGGTCGAGAACACCGAAGTCGTGCATTTCTCGATGAAGGCGCAGACGCTTCAGCCGCCCGCGCCGGATGCCGCCACGCCAGCGGCACCGCATCCGGGATCCACGACGGCCATGGCCAGCGACGGCACGCGGCCGCAGGCGGGAGTCTAGGTCATGGCGAAGAGTCTTCACGAACTGTCGCCGCGCGCGCAGATTGCGGTCTTCGCGATCCTCGCCGCGCTCGCCGTCGGCGCCGCGTGGCGCGTGCTTCTCGGGCCGATGCACGATGAGCTGGTCGCGCGCCGCACGCGGCTCGCCACGCTCCAGGGCGAGGTCGCCAAGGCGCAGGTCGTCGCCGCGAAGCTCAAGGCGACCGAGCGCGAAGTGCACCGCCTCGAGGCCTCGCTGCGCGAGACCGAAGCCGTGCTGCCCGACGAAAAAGATCCGCAGGACGTGCTCCGTAACCTGCACGACGTCGCCAGCGACTCGCTGCTCGACATCGAGAGCTTCAAGCCCAAGCCCATCGTCGCCAAGGCGCAGTACACGGAGTGGCCGATCGAGCTCGGGCTCGAGGGCGGCTATCACGACCTCGGCCGGTTCTTCGATCGGCTCGCGGCGATGCCGCGGCTCATTTCCGTGTCCGACCTCGAGATCAAGACCAAGGCGCGGCCGAACGGGCGCGGCACCATCGCGGCCACGTGCATCGCGACGACCTACGTGTTCCAGAAGGATCCGGCACTCGAAGGGGACCAGCCATGAAGCAGGGGGCGTGCACCATCGTGTGCGTGATGGCGTTTGGGGCGGTCGTCGGCGCGCAAGGTGCGCCGGCGCCGGCCGTCGATCCGGCGGCCGTGTCGATTCCGCTCGGCACGCGCGTCGGCCTGTCCGTCTCGGGATACGACGACGGCGGACGCCGGGATCCGTTCACGGCGCTCGTCACGCCGAAACGCGTCACGGGGGCCGATGGCGTCACGTTGCGGCCGCGCTCCGGCCTGGCCGGCATTGCGCTCAACGACGTCACGGTCAGCGGCATCGTCCGCAATGGATCGACCATGCTCGCGATTCTCGAGACGTCGACGAAGCAGTCCTACGTCGCGCGGGCCAACGACCGGCTGCTCGACGCGTCGGTCGCGCACATCGACGCCGGTGGCGTGACGTTCGCGCCGGCCGAAGGCGCGGGCGGCGTGCCCGTCCGCAAGAACCTGCGGGCCGCGGCCGTGGCAGGAGAGGCAGTCCGATGAGACACATTCGCACGTGCGCCCTGGCGCTCGCGGTCGCGTTGACGACGATGTTCGTCCGCGCGGACGCGGCGCAGTCCGCGCCGCCGACGGCGTCGCTCGCCCAGTTCAGCGGCAGCCCGATCGACGTCGACTACCAGGGCGCCAATCTTCGGACGGTCCTGCGGCAGTTGTCGGAAATCGGCGGCATCAACCTCGTCATCGATCCGAGCGTCCCGACCGACCTCACGGTCGATCTGCGGCTGACGCAGGTGCCCTGGGACCAGGTGATGAACATCGTGCTGCGCACCGGCCAGCTCGTGAGCGAGATCAACGGGCCGGTCGTGCGCGTGCTGACCCAGGCCGCGCAGACGCAGGAGCTGACGCTCGAGGCGGCGCAGCGCAAGGCGAGCGAGGCGGCGCCCGCGCTCGAGACGGCGCAGATCCGGCTGAACTACGCGACGGCCGCGACGATGAAGAAGCTGCTCGAGGACGCGCGGGTCATCTCCGACCGCGGCACGGTCGAGTTCGACGAGCGCAGCAACGTGCTGATCGTCCGCGACGTCGCGAAGAACATCGAGGACGTCCGGTCGCTCGTCGGCCGGCTCGATCAGCCGCAGCCGCAGGTCGAGATCGAAGCGAAGATCATCCAGACCAGCCGTGACACCGCGCGCGAGCTCGGCGTGCAGTGGGGCTTGAACGGGCGCGCGTCGGCGGCGCTCGGCAACACGACGGCGCTCGCGTTTCCGAACAACGGATCGATCAGCGGCCGCGTGCAGGGGCAGTCCGGGCCGCTCTCGCAGGGCGCGACCGACGCGCGCGGGACCGCGCTCGACCAGACGAGCACCGGCGTGAACCTCGCCGTGCCTGGCGCGACGTCGGCCATCGGGCTGTCGCTCGGCGCGATCAACGGCGCGTTCAATCTGGACCTGGCGCTCTCGGCGCTGCAAAGCCACGGCAAGGTCAAGATTCTCTCGACGCCGCGCATCACGACGCAGAACAACCAGCAGGCCGAGATCACGCAGGGCTTCCAGGTGCCCTACCAGACGATCTCGAACAACACGGTCACGCTGCAGTTCAAGGACGCGGCGCTGAAGCTCACCGTCACGCCGCAGATCACGGGCGCGAACACGGTGATCATGCACATCGACATCGAGAACAGTCAGCCGGACTTCGTCCACGCGCCGCAGGGCAACCCGTCGATCACGACGCAGCGCGCGAGCACGCAGCTCCAGGTCGACAACGGCGTCACGACGGTCATCGGCGGCATCCTGCAGACGACCGACACGAACACCGAGGATTCGACGCCGGGCCTCTCGAAGCTCCCGCTCTTCGGCTGGCTGTTCAAGCACACGAACGACAGCAGCCAGAGCAAGGAGCTGCTCATCTTCATCACGCCGCGCATCATCCGAGGATAGTCATGAGACCCGAGTC
>CALFMR010000330.1 GCA_937880585.1 uncultured Acidobacteriota bacterium | reverse complement strand
CGGCATCCGCGCCGAGGCGGCGCTTCTTGTCGGCTTCGTAGTCCTGGAAGTTGCCCTCGAACCACTCGACGTGGCTGTCGCCTTCGAACGCGAGCATGTGCGTGGCGATGCGGTCGAGGAACCACCGATCGTGCGAGACGACGACGGCGCAGCCGGCGAAGTCGACGAGCGCGTCCTCGAGCGCGCGCAGCGTGTCGACGTCCAGGTCGTTGGTCGGCTCGTCGAGCAGCAGCAGGTTGCAGCCGCGCTGCAGCAACTTCGCCAAATGGACGCGGTTGCGCTGGCCGCCCGAGAGCGTGCCGACCTTCTGTTGCTGATCGCGGCCACGGAAGTTGAACCAGGAGACGTACGCGCGCGAGTTGACGGCCTTGCGCCCGAGCGCGATCTCGTCCTCGCCGCCTGAAATCTCGTCCCACACCGTCTTGTCGGGATTGAGCGCGTCGCGCGACTGATCGACGTAGCCGATCGACACGGTGTCGCCGAGCCGCAGCGTGCCCGCATCGGGCGTCTCCTGCCCCACGATCATCCGGAACAGCGTCGTCTTGCCGGCGCCATTGGCGCCGATGACGCCGACGATCCCGCCGCGCGGGAGCGTGAAGCTGAGGTCGTCGATGAGGACCTGATCACCGTACGCCTTCCGCATCCCGCGCGCTTCGACGACGACCTCGCCGAGCCGCGGGCCGGGCGGAATGTAGATCTCGACGCGATCGACCTTGTCGGCCGTGTCGTCGGCGAGCAGTTGCTCGTAGGCGTTCAGACGCGCCTTGCCCTTGGCCTGTCGCGCGCGGGCCGACATCCGGATCCACTCGAGCTCGTGCTGCAGCGTCCGCTGGCGGCGCGTCTCCTGCTTCTCCTCGAGCGCGAGCCGCTGCTGCTTCTGATCGAGCCAGCCCGAATAGTTGCCCTCGAACGGAAACGCGCGCGTGCGATCCAGCTCGAGGATCCAGCCCGCGACGTTGTCGAGAAAATAGCGGTCGTGCGTGACGGCGACGACCGTCCCTTTGTATTCCTGCAGGAAGTGCTCGAGCCAGGCGACCGACTCGGCGTCGAGATGGTTGGTCGGCTCGTCGAGCAGCAGCAAATCCGGCGACTGGAGCAGCAGCCGGCACAACGCCACGCGCCGGCGCTCACCGCCCGAGAGCGTCTCGACGTCGGCATCCGCGGGCGGCAGGCGAAGCGCATCCATTGCGTGCTCGAGCTTGGAATCCAGATCCCACGCGCCGGCCGCGTCGATCGCGTCCTGCACCTTGGCCTGCTCCTCGAGCACTTTGTCCATCGCCTCGGGCGACAGGTCCTCGGCGAACTTCGCGTTGATCTCGTCGAAGCGCGTGAGGAGCGCGCGGACGGATGCGACGCCCTCCTCGACGTTGCCGAGCACGGTCTTGGTCGGATCGAGCCGCGGTTCCTGCGGCAGGTAGCCGACCGTGTAGCCCGCCGACAGCGTGGCCTCGCCCTGATAGTCCTGGTCGAGGCCCGCCATGATGCGCAGGAGCGTCGACTTGCCCGATCCGTTCGCGCCGAGCACGCCAATCTTCGCGCCGTAGAGGAACGAGAGCCAGATGTCCTTGAAGACGACCGAGTCGGGCGGATAGATCTTGCCCAACCCTTTCATGGTGTAGATGAACGAGGCCATATCAGAATGAATCGGGGACGCGACTGTCGACGCGGACGGCCCCAGCCGTCAATCGCGCGGGCGACGCGCCGCCGCCGGCGGTGCGGCCGCGGCACCGGCCGGCTCGGGCGTGAAGTCCTCGCCCGGGTTGATGAAGCGGTCGCGCTCGAAGTTGTACTGCTTGTCGTAGAGCTGCCGATAGCGCCCGCCGAGCGCGAGCAGCTCCGCGTGCGTGCCGCGCTCGACGACGACGCCCTCCTCGAGGACCAGGATTTGATCGGCACTGCGGATCGTCGACAGCCGGTGCGCGATGACGAACGTCGTCCGCCCCTGGCGCAGCGAGCGCAGGCCGTCCTGAATCTTCGACTCGCTCTCGCTGTCGAGGCTCGACGTCGCTTCATCGAGCAATAGGATGCGGGGGTCCGCGAGAATCGCGCGTGCGATGGCGACCCGCTGGCGCTGGCCGCCCGACAGACGCACGCCGCGCTCGCCGACGACCGTGTCGTAGCCTTGATCGAACTGCTCGATGAACTCGTCAGCGTGCGCAATGTGCGCCACCCGGCGCACGTCGTCCATCGTCGCGTGTGGCGTGCCGTAGCGGATGTTGTCGGCAACCGTACCGTCGAAGAGGAAGTTGTCCTGGAGCACGACGCCGAGATGCCGGCGGTAGTCCGACAGGCGCATCGAATCCAGCTCGCGGCCGTCGATGCGGACAAGGCCAGACGTCGGGCGATTGAACGCCATGACGAGGCTGATGAGCGTGCTCTTGCCCGATCCGGACGAGCCGACGAGCGCCGTCGTCGTGCCGGCGGGCGCGACGAAGGAGACGTCCTTCAGCACCGGCACGCCCGGGTTGTACTCGAACCAGACGTGCTCGAACGCCACGTCGCCGTCGAGGGCGTCGACGGCCGCGCGCGTGGCGTCCTCCGCGTCTTCACGGGCCGTGTCGAGCACTTCGCGGATGCGATCAAGACCGGCGAACGCCTCGCTGATCTGCGTGCCGATCGACGCGATCTGCACGATGGGCATCGCCATGAGGCCGGTGAAGAGGATGTACGAGAGCAGGTCGCCGAGCGTCATCGTGCCGTTGGCGATCGCATGGCCGCCGACGAGAATCACGATGATGCTGACCGCGCCGATGACGACGCTCGAAAACGCGGTCGTGGCCGAGACGCCGGTCATCGACTTGGCGATGTTGCGGAAGAGCGCATGCGCGCCCTTCGTGAAGACGAGATCTTCGCGCCGTTCAGCCGTGTACGTCTTGACGACGCGGACGCCGCCGAGCGCCTGATTGAGACGGCCCGTCAGGTCCGCCGTCAGCTTGCCGCGCTCGCGGAAGAGCGGCCGCAGCGTGCGGAAGGCATACGCCATCGCGCCGGCAAACGCGGCGAGCACCAGAATCGTCAGGATCGTGAGCTTCCAGTTGAGGTAGAGCAGCACGCCGAGCGCGAAGACCGCGGTGACGATGCTGCCCGTCAACTGGACGAGGCCGGTGCCGACGAGATTGCGGATGCCTTCGGCGTCGGTCATGACGCGCGAAATGAGGACGCCCGTCTGCGTCGTGTCGAAGAAGCGCACGGGCAGGCGCATGACGTGCGCCTCGACGCGCCGGCGCATGTCGGTAATGGCTTTCTGCGCGGCCACACCGAGGATTTGCGAGAGGCCGAACGACGTGGCCGCCTGGACGAGCGCCGCCGCACCGACGATCCAGGCGAACTTCGGCAGCAGATCCGTCCGCCCCTTCCCCATCACGTCGTCGACGACGAACTTGGAGACGCCGGGCAGGACGAGCCCGGCGAGCCGGCTGATGATCATGAGGAGCAGGCCGATGCCGATGCGGCCGCGGCGCGCCCAGATGAGGTCGCGCGCTTCCTCCCACGCCATCGACCATCGCACTTTCTTCTTGCCGCCCGTCTCGGCGTGCAGCGCGCCGAGCGCCCGGTGCGACGTCCGTTCGGCTCGTTGAGATCCCAGCCCGGTATGTGTCGCCAATGTCCCTCCAGCATACACGGCAGGCACCCGCCGACGGATCCCCCATCCGGTGAGGCGATCGAGATCGACGCGCGTGCCGGCGAAGCCCGCGGCTGATAGGCGCCTGGAGGCCGCTTACATTCCGTCGTGCATGGCCCCCAAGCGCGGAGGGTCGGTCATGCGCATGTTCCACATGCGCCCCATCGCGCCGCCCGCACGCCGGAGCGACAGCCAGATCTGGGCGGACGCCGGATGCGCGCCGTGCGTCGGACGCAGGACGGATGGCACGCCGTAGATCGTGCCGGCCGCGCCGATGTCCAGCTCGACGCCGCGGGCTCGTGCGAGAGTGCGCGACACGGCGACCGTGAGCGCCTGGACCCAGTCGGCGCTCGTCGCGCCGGCATGTCCTGAATCCTCGGCCCATGGGGACGCGAACAACGCCGTCTCCACCTCGACGGCCTCGAATCGCATCGACACGGAGACGGCGGAGCGCTCGCGCGTCAGTTCGCCGAGGATGGCGTGACGCGACACGTCGGCGAGCTGATTCACGCCGTAGGCGACCGTCGCTGCATCGAAGCCGCCGCCCTGCGGATGAAACCACGAGGCCGAGACCGTCGTGCGTTGGATGTTGCCGGGCTCGAGGGCTTCGGGATCGACGAGATGTCCGGTCGAGGCTTGCACCGTCCATCCGGCGCCGGGACGGATCCAGAGGCGCGCCGAGACCGAGTCCATCCGCCCCAGATCGAAATCCCACCGGGCATCGTCGGGCTCGCGCCCGTTGAAGGCGGAGACTTCGGCCGACCAGCGTGGACGATCGAGCGCGGCGGTCGCGACGCCGAAGCTCACGTGCGTGGAATCGAACGTGTGATGGCTGAGGGGCGCGAACGGCAGTTCCGCCGCTGACGCGCGGTGCATGAACGCGATGGGACCGAGCGCCGGCTCGCCCGACGGACCGCCGGTGAGGACGAGCGACGTCTCGCGTCCGAGGGGCCGGCGCCACGCCGCGCCAAGTTGCATGAAGAAGTCGTGCGGGTGCTGGCGATCGACGAGCGGATGGCCGTCGAGCGTTTCCCCCGCTTGGAACAGCTCGCGATAGCCGTCGCGGCCTTCGGTCAAGGCGTCGAGACTGAACATCGCGTCCATCGTCAGGTCGCCGCCGGCCAGCCGGTGACTCGCCATGCCCATCCACCAGTTGGGCGCGGTTACCTCGCGGCCGCCGCGCGGCCCGCCCTGCCAGTTGCCGACGAGGTCCAGTTGGCCGTCCTGCATGAAGTGCCACGACGGCGTCGTCGCCGCGCCCATGTGCATGGACATGTCATGGCCCGGCGGCATGCCGCCGGCGTCGCTCTGCGCTCGGACGTCGCCTGGCGATAGCGCCACCACACTCGCGACCGCCACGAGGCACACCACGACCCGGCCTGTGAACCTCGACATTTCGCTTCGTTGACCGTCGACTTCAGGACTCTCGTTCGAGGATTGCGACAGAGGCACACCGCGCGCCCCGTCCGAGAGGCCATCGTACGCCAGATTGGGATCGGTAT
>CALFMR010000329.1 GCA_937880585.1 uncultured Acidobacteriota bacterium | reverse complement strand
CGGTTCGTGTGCGCCGAGATCCAGCCCGTCCAGTAGAGCTTGTGGAAGAACCAGTTCATCACGACGAGCAGGACGGCGACCGCCAGAAGCCCGGTGAGCGCCTGGACGTGCAGCCAGGGCATGCTCTCGGCGAGATCGTCGAGCACGCGCGCCGCGACGAGCCAGGTGGCGCCCGTTGCGACGGCGGCCACGAGGGCACCTACGGCGACCGGCCGCCGGTAGTGTGCTGTCGCGCCCGTCATGCTGGCGGTGATGGCCGAGAGGACGAGCACGCACTCGAGGCCCTCGCGGAAGACGAGCACGGCGATGTCGAGCCACGCGATGTGCGAGGCGGCGACCGGATCGGGCGTGGAGCCGTCGGCCGCGATCTGCCAGGCGACCACCGCCGCGACCGCGACGAGCGCGGCCCAGAGGAAGAGCTTGATACCGGAGCGGCGCGAGCTAGCTGCCGGCACGGAACGCCCGCCGCGAAACTAATGAGACCGTTCTCACGCCGGTCAGAATATCCGACGAAAAGAGTCGGAGCAAGCGCCACGCGCAAGCCGGCATGAATGGCCCGTCCCAAAGGCCCACGCCGCGGGCCTACGGCCGTGTCTCGTCAGACCAGGTGTAGGTGTAGGTCCATGTGAACGTCGCGCCGGGTTCGACGTGGATGTCGAGGAACGGCTCGATCGACACGTTGCTGCGGATCGACCACAGCGACAAGCCGGAGAGCGGCCGATCGCCGCGGATGCGCATTGCCGCGTCGCGCGCGGGCGGCTCGATGCGGATGTCGTAGTCGGCCGCCGTCTCACCGAAGCCGCGAATCGACATCGACACGCGTTCTTCGCCCTCCAGGCGCTTCTTGAAGACGATGGCGCTCCCGTCGATCTCGGCGAGCGCGGGGGCGGGCGCCTGCGGTGTCTCGATCGTGAATGGCAGCCGGATCGTCAGCCCGGGCGCCGGGACCGCGTGGTCGAGCACGAGGAAGTTGTGGTCGTAGACGTTCGTGTCGATGACCGCGTGGCCCGTGTTCCGCAGCCGATGGGTGATGACCATCTCCGCGCGTCCGGGCGTCAGCCGGATTGTCTTTTCGTAGACGTAGCCAACGCCGGACATCGCGTCCTTCAGGCGCTGCGTCGACGTGACCGAGTTGGCTGTCGTCGTCGACGACCATTGGCCGGCGTCGACAATGTCGTACGGGCGGAAAGGCGAGTACGCGGCGGCGTCGAATTTGCGGAGCACGCCCACGCCGACTTTGACGAACGTCCCGCCGGCAGGCGCCGTTTCGTAGCCGAGAGGCCGCTGGAATTCTTCGGCCGGCCCAACCGCGCCGCTCTGGGCGCTGACGACGATGTCGGCGCCGTCGTAGACGAAGTCGCGGACGCGATCATCGCGCTTCGTGAACCAGGGGCCGTAGTAATGATGGCCCGCATGATCGAGGCGGCCGATCATCCCCGACCAGTCGAAGCGCGTGGATCGATAGAAGCCGCGCGCCGCGTCGGGCAGATAGACGGTGGCGTCGATGACGCCGTTCGAGAGGTCGGCCGCGGGCGGCGGTTGGATCATGGCGGCACATCCGAGCACGAGCGGTACGAGCAGCAGGCGCGTCATGCGGCACCAACCCAAGGAGGCGCCGGAGGCGCCACATCCATTCGAAGTTCGCAGTTCATCGTTCGACGTTTGCCCGTGCCTTGTCGCGCCTGCTTATAGCACGACGTCCGTCAGGCGCGAAGCGGGCCGTGCGTCGCGACTCTCGGGGTAAGATCGAGGGCGTCGCGGCCCGTGCTCCCGCCAGGGCAGTTCGGCTGCACCCGCCCTCATGTCCGACACGCCTGCGCCAACCGTCCCGCAGATCAACCCGTGGATCGTCGCGATCGCGGTCATGTTCGGCACCTTCATGGAGGTGCTCGACACGACGGTCGTCAACGTCTCGCTGCCGCACATCGCGGGCAACCTCTCGGCGACCGTCGACGAGGCGGCGTGGACGCTCACGTCGTATCTCGTCGCCAACGCCATCGTGCTGCCGATCACCGGCTGGCTCGCGCAGTATTTCGGCCGCAAGCGGCTGCTGATGATGGCGCTGACGGGCTTCACCGTGGCGTCGCTCCTGAGCGGGCTCGCGCCGACGCTCGGCGCGCTCGTGTTCTTTCGCATCATCCAGGGCGCGACCGGCGGCGTGCTGCAGCCGATCTCGCAGGCCGTCATGCTCGAAGCGTTCCCGCCCGCCGAGCGCGGCAAGGCCATGGCCTTCTGGGGGCTCGGCATCGTCGTGGCGCCGATGCTCGGTCCAATTCTCGGCGGCTGGTTGACCGACAGCTACTCGTGGCGCTGGGTCTTCTACATCAACCTGCCGGTCGGCCTCGCCTCGCTGTACATGACGAAGCTGTTCATCTTCGACCCGCCGTACTTGAAGCGCGGCGTGCGGTCGGTCGACGGCTGGGGCATCGGGATGCTGGCCGTCGGCATCGGCGCGCTGCAGATCACGTTCGACAAGGGCCAGCAGGACGACTGTTTCGCATCACAGTTCATCGTGGCCTGCGCTAGGGTC
>CALFMR010000328.1 GCA_937880585.1 uncultured Acidobacteriota bacterium | reverse complement strand
CATCGAACGAGCAGCGACTGGAGCTGACGATTCGCGACAACGGCGCAGGTTTCGATCCGTTCGCCGTCGTGCGCGGCATGGGCATGGAGAACATGAAGGCACGCACGGCGGATGCGGGCGGTACGTTCACGATCACGAGCGCGCCGGGACGGGGCACGACAGTCCAGGTCGCTGTGCCCTACGCGACAAGGTCGTTCGCGCACTACGCCGCGTGCGCGTCGGTCTGGGCGGCGATTCTGGGCGCCGCGGCCTGGTATCTCGTCCGCGCCGGTATCGACATGCACCCGATCGTCCTGGGCACCGCGGTCCTCGCAGCCGTGGCGTTGAGCCGTTACGTGACGGCCCTCGTGCGCGTCCGTCGTGTGTCAGGGGTGACCGCGTGAGCGTCACCATCGCGCTCGTCGACGACCATCGCGTGGTCTCGCGCAGCCTCCAGACCTATCTCGAGTCCTTCTCCGATTTGCGCGTCGTCGGCATCGCCGCGAGTGGCGAAGACCTGCTCGAACATCTCGACGCGTGGAAGCCGCAGGTCGTGCTGCAGGACCTGCTGATGCCAGGCGGACTGAGTGGCATCGAGACGACGGCGCGGGTGCTGGCGCGCGCACCCGACACACGCGTCATCGCCCTGACCGCGTCCATCGACGAAGCGCGGCTGATGGGTGTCTTGCGAGTGGGCGCCACCGGCTACGTGCGCAAGGACGCCGAGCCGGAGACGCTGCTCGCCGCTGTGCGCGCGGTCGCCAACGGCAGGACGTTCATCGATCCTTCAGCGGCACGTCAACTGGCTGACGCGAAGACACGCGATACGCTGACGCCGCGCGAAGCAGACGTCCTTCGGCGCGTGGCGCTGGGCGACTCGAACCGCACCATCGCGGCCGCGCTCGACGTCACCGAGGAAACCGTCAAGACACACGTCGCCCATGTGCTCTCGAAGCTAGGCGTCGAGAACCGCGGTCAGGCCACGGCCGACGCGCTGCGGCGCGGGCTGATGGCGGTCGAAGAGCTGATGCCGCCGCGAGACGTTAGAAGTTCGAAGCCAGAAGCGAGAAGTTGATGCGCCATCCATCGCACTGCTGATACCCGGGCGTTCGACGTAGGATGGCACCATGGGTCAGTGGCCCAGATTGACCGTTCACCAGCAACGGCGGGTGATCCGGCTGCGCCGGATCGGTGCGTCCTTACTGGCGGCCTGCATCGGCCTCGCGATGATCGTCTACCGTGTCGGTCTCGCGCATCGCACGCCGACCGCCGCGGAGCTTCTGCCCGGCACCGCCGCGGTCATCGAACGCCAGCGCGGCATCCTATTCGGGCGCTCGGGCGCCGCCATGTTCGATCTGTTCGAGACGCTCCAGGAGCCGGAGGGTCAGGCGGGCGTCCTGGTCCTCGTCGGGATCATCGCCGCCGCGGCGTGCTATCAGGTCGCGCACAAGATCGAAGTCGGGGAAGACTGAGGCATCCGTGGCCCATCGGCTGCATCGACGAGCCGCTGTGCGCCGAGGCTCTGCTCAGCCGATGGCGCGGACGACGCCGCCGTCGACGCGGAGGGCAGCGCCGGTCGTGGCCGATGCGCGGGCGCTGCAGACGTAAACGATCATCGACGCGACCTCGTCCGGGGAGCTGAAGCGCTGGATGACGGACGTCGGACGCGCGGTCTGGAAGAACTCGCGCTCAACGACTGCGGTCTCGACGCCGCGCGAGGCGGCGAGGCGCGTCACGAACTCGCCGACGCCTTCCGACGCGGTCGGGCCCGGCAGCACGCTATTGACGGTCACGCCGGTCGCGGCGAACGTCTCGGCCAGTCCGCGCGCGATGGCGAGCTGCGCCGTCTTCGTCATGCCGTAGTGGATCATCTCGGTCGGAATCTGCAGCGCCGACTCGCTCGAGACGAAGACGATGCGTCCCCAGTCGCGAACGCGCATGCCGCGCGCGTAGTGCCGCGACAAGCGGACGCCGCTGAGGACGTTCGTCTCGAAGAATCGCAACCAGTCCTCGTCAGGGATCTCCTCGAACGGCTTGGGATCGAAGATCCCGACGTTGTTGACGAGGATGTCCACGTCTGGAAACCGCGCGATGACCTCGGCGCAACCCGCGGCGGTCCCGAGATCGGCGGCCACGCCGTCGACCTTCGCGTGCGGATGTTCACGCCGAATCGCCTCCACAGCCGCGCCGACGCGCGCCGCCGTCCGGCCGTTGACGATGACGTGCGCGCCTTCAGCCACGAGAGCCTTGGCCGCGGCCAAACCGATACCGGCCGTCGATCCGCTGATGAACGCGCGCTTTCCTGCGATGCCGAGATCCATGAGTGCAGATTATGACAAAGGCCCTGCCCTTCCCTGTCACACGCCCTCGGGTAGACTGGCTCGGCGATGCCCGTGGCCGAAGAGCGATTGACGCGTCCGCCGCTCAAGTGGGCGGGCGGGAAGCGGTGGCAAGTGCCGCACCTGCAGGCGCTGTGGGCGAAGCACACGCGGCGGCGGCTGGTCGAACCGTTCTGCGGCGGACTCGCCGTCGCGCTGGGGCTCGGGCCTGACCGCGCGCTCCTCAACGACGCGAACCCACACCTCATCAATTTCTATCGCTGGCTGCAGCGCGGACTCGAGGCCGACATCGTCATGAAGAACGACGAGCGGCAGTTCTATCGGCATCGCGATCGTTTCAACGAGTTGCTTCGGAGCGACGGTGGCGACACTGCCGAAGCGGCGGCGCTGTTCTACTACCTGAATCGGACCGGCTACAACGGCCTCTGTCGGTTCAACAGCAAGGGCGGGTTCAACGTCCCGTTCGGCCGGTACGCGCGAATCGGCTACGCGTCGAACACGGACTTTGCCGCCTATCGTGACGTCTTCGCCGACTGGGAATTCACGACCGGCGACGTCCAAGCCGTGCCGCTCGATCGTAGCGACTTCGTCTACGCGGACCCGCCGTACGACGTGGACTTCACGCACTACTCGCGCGGCGGCTTCTCCTGGGAGGATCAGGAACGCACGGCCGAGTGGCTCGCCAAACATCGCGGTCCGGTCGTGCTCGTGAACCAGGCCACGCCGCGCGTCGAAAAACTCTATCGCTCGCTCGGCTACACGGTGGACTTCCTCGACGCGCCACGCCGCATCAGTTGCACGGGCGACCGGACGCCGGCGCGCGAGATCATCGGGACGCGACACCTGTGATTGCGCGGAACACGAATACCGGCGCCGTCCTGGAAGCGATGATCCTCCCAACCCTCACGCGCGGCGGCTACACGTGCGAGCGACAGGTCATCGTCGGCACGCGATGCGGCGGCGGCACGCACAAGGTCGATGCCGTTGCGTCGCGCGACGGACGCCGCGTCCTCGTGTCACTCAAGTGGCAGCAGACCGGCGGCACGGCCGAGCAGAAGGTGCCGTTCGAAGTCATGTGCCTGGCCGACGCCGTCCGGGCCGGACATGCCGACCGCGCCTATCTCGTCCTCGGCGGCGACGGCTGGAAACTGCGCGACTACTACACCTCGGGCGCGCTCGCCGATCACCTCACGCACGCCGCGCTCGTGCAGGTCGTCACGCTCGAAGCCTTCGTCCGGCTCGCGAACAACGGGCAGCTCTGAAACGGCGCCCTCGCCCCTCGCTCTACCCGAACGTGAACGCGTACGCCGCGACGCCGGCGTCGAGAAACTCGATCTCGACCGTGTGCGGCATCGTGATGTCGCCGGCGAGACGGACGATCTGATACAGCCGCTCGGCCGTGACCGTGCCGCGGCCGGACGCGTCGACGTCCGTGCCGTGATTCACACCGGGCTCAGCGCCGTCGATGTGGACGACGAAGCGAATGGCTTTTCCCGACGTCGTCGGGCCGAGGACGAGGTGCAGGTCGCGGCCGCGGAACCGATAGACGATGCGCCCGCCGGCACGATCGAGGACCGAACGCTCGTCGTGAATCGTCCACTGTCCGGCGAGCGCCCAGTGATCGGCCGCGAGCGTGTCGGGCACGCGGTAGTCGTGCGGCTTGTCGTAGACGGCCGGTCCGGAATCGAAGTTCGTGCCGCGCGCGTACCCGACATATGTCTCCGGTGATTGCTGCGGCGCGTCCGATGCCGCGGCGACGGCGCCCGTGCCATCGTCGTTGACGTAGCCGCCCGGCAGGTTGCGTTGACCGGCTTCGGTGAGAAGACGGCGGATGATGTCCTCCGCCTCCGCGTACCCGCCTTCGCCGAAGTGATGCGCGCGGATGCGGCCCTCGGCGTCGACGAAGTAATCCGCCGGCCAGTACTCGTTGTTGAAGGCCTGCCAGATGGCGTAGTTGCTGTCGAGCGCGATCGGATACGTGACGCCGAGGCCG
This sequence comes from uncultured Acidobacteriota bacterium, assembly GCA_937880585.1. Taxonomy (GTDB): domain Bacteria; phylum Acidobacteriota; class Vicinamibacteria; order Vicinamibacterales; family SCN-69-37; genus CALFMR01. Next base: position 1,682 of record CALFMR010000328.1, on the reverse strand, counting down.
GTCGCCGCGCGGCGCACGTTCGCCTCGTCTTTCTCGAAGGCGAACTCCGGCGTGTGGACACCGATGACGACGAGACCGGCATCCTTGTACTTCTCCGCCCAGCCGCGGACGTACGGCAGCGTGCGCAGGCAGTTGATGCACGAGTACGTCCAGAAGTCGACGAGCACGACGCGGCCGCGGAGCGCCTCGCGCGAGAGCGGTGCGGTGTTCAACCATCCGGTCGCGCCGTCGAGCGGCGGCATCGCGCCTTCGACGGCGAGCGCCTCACCGGCGGCGGGAACCTTCGTCGACGCGACCGGCGGGCGAACGGCGTCGACGAGGCGCTGCTCGATCCGGCTCGTGCTCGCGAGCGACACGCGCGTCAGAAAGCCGGTGTCCGCGCCGAGCGCGATCGCCACGACGCTCGCGAGGATGAGTACGCCGAGCGCGCGCCGGATCCATTCGCCGACGCCGAGCGATCGGCGCATGAGGACGAACACGCGACGGCCGACGAAGAGCGCCAGCGCAAGCGACGTCGCGGCACCGGCGGCGAACAGGAAGAGCAACAGGGTCGTACGCGCGCTCGCGCCCTGGAGTGCCGCACCCGTCAGGAGCAGCCCGAGAATCGGACCCGCGCACGGTGCCCACAGCAGCCCGGTCGCCACGCCGAGTCCCATCGCACCGAGAATCGAATCGCGATCGCCCGACGATCCCGCCTGACTCCACCGGCTGCCGAGCGCGACAATCGGCTGCGTCCAGCGCGCGGCCAGCTCCGGCCAGATCAGCGTGACGGCAAAGATCGCAAGCAGAAGCAGCGCGGCGGTTCGTCCGTATTGATTCGCGCGTACGGCCCAGCCGCCGCCGATGGCGGCAAGCGTGGCCACGGCCGCAAACGTGACGGCCATGCCGATGAGCATCGGCAGGCCATTGCGACGAAAGGGACGATCGACACGCGCGAACGCAAACGGCAGGACGGGCAGGATGCAGGGACTGACGATCGTCAGCACACCGCCGAGATATGCGAGGACCAGGAGCAGCATGAAGAGTCGATTCTGTCCCCTGATCCCTGATCGCTGCCCTCAGGCGCGCGGCACGAAGTGCAACGCGGCCGAGTTCATGCAGTAACGCAGGCCGGTCGGCTTGGGGCCGTCCGGGAACACATGGCCGAGGTGCGCGTCGCAGCGCCGGCACGAGATGGCCGTGCGCTCCATGCCGAATGTCAAATCCACGGTCTCGACGACGTTCTCCTTGGCCAGCGGCTGCCAGAAGCTGGGCCACCCCGTGCCGGAGTGGAACTTCGTGTCCGACGTGTAGAGCGCCGTCAAGCAGCAGATGCAGCGGTAGAGGCCTTTCTTCTCGTTGTTCCAATACTCGCCGGTGAACGGGGTTTCGGTGTCCGCGTGGCGGGTCACTTGATACGACAACGGCGACAACTGCGCGCGCCATTGCGCGTCGGTCTTGACGAGCTTCGGCACGCGCTCCGGCTTGCCGCGCACACCCGCGTCGCTGAACGCGATGATCGTCACGAGCGCCGGCGCCGCGCCGGCCGGACGCGCGCGAAACACGGCCGCGGCCGCGACGAGGGCCGACCCGCCGGCCACGAGAAACGTACGACGATCGACGGCAGACGACGAACGGCGGACCATGGCTGTTCCCTCCTCGCTGACGAAGCGAGACGACGTTCGGGCAGGCGCTGCTGCGGC
>CALFMR010000327.1 GCA_937880585.1 uncultured Acidobacteriota bacterium | reverse complement strand
TCGGCGGCGCGCCCACGTCACCGGACGGCAAGACGACCAGGAACCGCTGGCCGTCCGCCGCCGGGGCGTATCCGCGCTGGCCGACGATTTTGAACAGCTCGTGCGGCGTGCCGATCTGCACGTCCGCGCCGAGCGCGATCGGGACGGCCATGAGGGCTCCGTTCGCGACGAAGAACAATTCCTTGCCGTCACGCCGCCACTCGGGCGCGTTGCCGCCCGCAGTCGAAACCTGGAATTTGGTGCCGGCGGGGATCGACTGGAGATATATCTCGGGTCGCCCTGACTCGTTGGACGAATAGGCGATCCACCGGGGACTGCCGCTCGAGCTCGGCGCGAAGCGGCCAGCGCGCTCGCTGAACGAGGTCTGCAGGTACGGCGTGGGCTTCTGGCTGCCGTCGACCGGCAGGAGCCACAGATCGACGCCCGTGCTCTGGCCTTGCTGTTCGAAGAGCAGCCAGCGTCCGTCGGCGGACCAGTCGTCGGGCCAGACGTTCACGCCGCCCTCGAACAGCGTGGTCTCGCCGCCGCCGTTGGACGGTTTGACGACGATACTGAAGAGGCTGCCGCCGCCGAGCCTGCGGCTGAACGCCACGCGCGTGCTGTCGGGTGACCACACGGGAAGCTGGGAGAAACCCGGTCCAAACGTGAACCGCGACATCACCCTGCGGGCCTCGTCATAGAGCCAGATGTCCACCTGCGGGACAAGACCCACATTGAGCGCGACCGTGTGCTGATCGGGCGAGATGTCGCCCAGGGAAAACGCCCCGGATTTCAGCGCCGGCAGGCGCGTGCCCGAGCGATCCACCCAGAGAAGCTGCGACGTCAACGCCCCGCTTGGCGTCGTCATGTAGACCAGCGTGCCGTTCGATGCCGCGCCAAACGCGCCGAATCCGAAGTTGGCACCATTCGCCACCTGGTCGGCGACCGGGATCCTCTCTCCGGACAATTGCCGCGTGGCCAGATCGAGGCGCTGCGCCAGCAACGTGCCGTCGCGGCGGAACAGCAGGTAGCCGCGTCCGCGTTCGCCGCGCTCGGGGACGTACGCGGCGTTCGTGTTGTCCGGCAGGAGCCGGACGTCGGGACCGCCGTCGAGGCTGGCAAGGTGCAGTCCGGCTGCGTCCGATTGGTCGCCACCACGCCCTGAGCTGTAGAGAAAGTGCGTGCCGTCCGGTAGGAACAACGGGAAGCGATCTCCGGTGCCCGAACCAGCGGCGACCGGCGGCGTGACCGCCTGGGGCGCGCCGCCGTCGGAGGAGACACGGAGGATCGGACTCGTCGGGCCGGCGGAGAACAGGATGACGCCGTCGCGATTCCAGGTGCCGCCTCGGCCGTCCACCGCGTCGCACAACGTCTGCGCCGGTCCGCCGACCACGGCAATCTTCTCGAGCTTACCCTGCGCGAAGAACCCGATCTGCCGGCCGTCTGGCGACCAGAACGGATAGGTCGCGCCGGTGGTGCCCTCGAGCGCCCGCGGTTCGAGCGCATTCATATCCCGCACCCAGAGTGACCGGCTGGCGGCCGTGGCGGCCTGCAGCCCGCCGGACGCGAAGGCCAGCGACTGGCCATCGGGTGAGATGGCGAACATGCCGGACGGTCCGAAACCCTGCCATGGGATCTCGAGGCGGACGACGGGGGCGGGTGTGGGAGGCACGCGTAAGGCGAACCACGCGCCAGCCGCGGTGAGGACCGCAGCCACGAGTGCGACGGCGACTGGCAGGAGGGCACGCCGCCAGAGCGGATGCGCTGGCGGCGGCGACGCGGCCGATTCGGGCGCCGCGCTCGCTATCGTCTCGAACGCGCCGCCGAGCGCGAGGCGCACATCCTGCATGTCGGCCAGGCGTTCCTTCGCCGCCTTCCGCAGGCACGCGCGAAGCACCTGTCGGACGCGCGGCGGCACGTCGCCCGGCAGCGCGTCCCACGCCGGGTCGCGCTTCAGCACGTTCGCCAGCGTGTCGGACACGTCCTCGCCATCGAACGGGCGGCGTCCCGACAGCATCTCGAACAGCACGACGCCGAACGCCCAGACGTCGGCGCGCTCGTCCACGGGCCGGCCGCGCGCCTGCTCGGGACTCATGTAGGCCGCCGTCCCGAGAATCATGCCCATCGCCGTCATCGCGGGCGTCGTGATCGTCGGCGAGTTGGCCGCGTCCGCCGTCGAGCTCGCCCCCTCCGGGCTGAACGCTTTGGCGAGGCCGAAGTCGAGCACTTTGACGGTGCCGTCCTCGCGCACTTTCACATTCGCCGGCTTGAGATCGCGATGGACGATGCCGTGTTCGTGCGCGGCTTCGAGGGCGGAGGCGATCTGACCCGCAATGGCGAGGGCGTCGGACACGGGGAGCGGGCCTTCCGCAATCCGCTCGGCCAACGTGGGCCCTTCGACCAACTCCATCACCAGCGCGTGCGTGCCACCGGCATCTTCGAAGCCGTAGATCTGCGCGATGTGCGGGTCGTTGAGCGCGGCGAGGACCTGCGCTTCTCGCCGGAAGCGCGCGAGCCGATCGGGATCGGCGGCGACGAGCGTTGGCAGGACTTTCAGCGCGACGTCGCGTCCGAGCTTGGTGTCGCGGGCGCGGTAGACCTGGCCCATACCGCCTTCGCCGATGAGGGCGATGACTTCATACGAGCCGAGGCGCGTACCGGCGGTTACTGACATGCGGGAGCGCGCTCATCATAAGTCCGCGCGTGACGGAGCGTCTATTGCGCGCGATCGCCGGCACACCAACGCCCTCATGTTCCGCTTCGTACCGGCGGAGTGATGACGCATCCGGTGCGGTACGCGGCTGCGAGCGAAGCCGAAATCCGCGAGTCGGTCCTTGAGCGCCTCGAAGTCCGCGAGGCTCTCGACGGCAACCGTGACGTCCGCGTCGTTCGTCATTCGGGGGAACGCGCCTCCAGCAGCAGTTCGGGATTTTCATGTCGTGACCACCGGCAGGTGTTCACCATCCCGCCCGACGGCAAGCGGCTCGCGTTCTCGAGCAGCCGCATGGGATTCAAGGATGAGGGGGTGAACACGGAAGCGCCGCAGCCCTACGGCGAAATCTTCGTCATGGACGCTGCGCCACCTGGCAGCACATCGAAAGCCATTATTCTAGCGCGCTGATAGTAGATGCGCTAGAATACTGGCGATATGCCTCGAACCGTATCCCCCTTGCTGCCCGCGACCCGCGAGCGGCTCCGTCAACTCGGGGAGCGGCTCCGGCTGGCCCGGCGACGCCGGCGGTTGTCCGCGACCCAGGTGGCCGCGCGCGCCGGCATGGCGCCGATGACGCTCCGCGGTGTGGAACGCGGCGCGCCCGCCGCGACCATGGGCGCCTACGCGGCGGTCATGCAGGTGCTGGGCGTGGAGGCGGATCTCGATCTGCTCGCCGCGGCCGATCCGATCGGTCGCGCGTTGCAGGACGCGCGGCTCTCGCCTGCACGCAAGGCCCCGGATCGCGTGCCGGCCGCCTCGGACTCTGGAGCGCCTGAAGCGGCATCCACGGACAAGAAGCCGGCGCGCTCCGGTGCGGCGCCTCGCCTCGCATCGACGACGCCTCGAGCGCGCGTGGCGTCCGTTTCATCTGCTGCGGCGATGAAGCAGGCCACCGGCGCATCGGCACCGGGCTTCGTGAGCGCCCGCGCACTCGCGACGTTGCTCGATGCGCCGTCGCGGCCTCGCGCCAAGACGAAACGCCGTTGAGTCATGGCCGTCACCATCGCCGTCTACGCTGACTGGCACGGACTGCGTGGTCCGCGCCGGATCGGTACGCTCCACGTCAGCCGCACGCGCGGCCGCGAGATCGTCGAGTTCGAATTCGAAACGACGATCCTCGACGACGCCGCGTTCACGCGCGTGCCGCTCGACCCGCGGCTCGGGTTTCACGAGGGACGCCAGCACCCCGCGCAGGAGCGTGAAACCTTCGGCCTCTTCGCCGATGCCAGCCCCGATCGATGGGGACGACTCCTGATGCGCCGGCGTCTCGAGCGCGACCAGCGCGCCGGACGCGTCGATCGCGGTCGCCGCCTCTACGAGTCGGACTATCTGTTCGGCGTACACGACGCGTTTCGTGTCGGTGCGTTGCGCTTCAGGCTGGATGACCGCGGCGCATTTCTCGACGATCGTCATGACGCCGCGGCGCCGCCGTTCGTGCGGCTCCGCGCGCTCGAGGCCGCAAGCCTCGCGCTCGAACGCGACAAGGACAACACGGCCGAGGCCGCCGACGAGTGGCTGCGCCTGCTCATCGCGCCTGGCGGCGCGCTCGGCGGCGCGCGGCCCAAGGCCAGCGTTGTCGACGCGGACGGCCATCTCTGGATCGCCAAGTTCCCGAGCGTACGCGACGACCGCGACATGGGCGCCTGGGAGTTGGTCGTACAGACGCTCGCCACGCGATGCGGTCTCCGTGTGTCCGAGAGCCAGGCGCGCCGCTTCGCCCATCCGCATCACACGTTTCTCGTGAAGCGATTCGATCGCACGGACACCGGCGATCGCTTGCACGTCGCGTCCGCCGCGACGCTCACCGATCATCAGGACGGCGACGACGCGTCCACGGGGGTGAGCTATCTCGAGCTCGCCTGGGTCCTCATCGAACACGGTGCGGCGACCAATGACGACCTCCGCGAGCTCTGGTCGCGCATTGTCTTCAACGTGCTCGTCTCCAATGCGGACGACCACTTACGGAACCATGCGTTCATTCTGGTGCCCGGCCGAGGGTGGCGGCTCTCGGACGCGTTCGACATGAATCCGGTACCCGATGCGTCCGGCCTGCGGCTCAACATCAGCGAAAGCGACAACGCCCTTGACCTCGATCTCGTGCGGTCCGTCGCGCCCTACTTTCGCGTGAACACGCGAACCGCGGAAGAGATCATCACGCGCAGCCGGAAGGTCGTGGCGCAGTGGCGCCGCATTGCCGGCGCCCTGAAGCTTTCGACCCGCGCCTGCGATCGGATGGCCTCGGCGTTTCGGCTGGCGGCCTGAGATCGGCGGGCGCGTGAGCCGGTTCCCTCGCACCTGACGCATTCCCTCCTGTGAGCGCATGTCGTGCAGGCGCCGACGCCTGCACGACGAGCGCTCCTTCGCAAGGAGAGGAGCCGATGTCGTCTTGGCTGCGGTGGATCGTGTGTCTCGGACTCGTCGCAGCGCCCGCCGTCGTCCATGCGCAGACGACGGTCGAGACCTACGTGAGCGGTGGCGTGGCGAACGTCCAGTATCCGAGCGTCTCGGGCGGAGCGGACGTCGTCACCGGGCCGTACGGTTTCAGCGCCGGCGGAAGCGGAACGATCGTAACCAGCTTCACCGAAGGTCCGTGGGCGCTGTACCTGTTGTCGGCCCGCATCGGACTTCATGGCGAGACGCGCCCGCGTGCGCCGAGCACGCGGCCGTTCATGGCGGCCGAGATCTCGATTCTCAACGATACGGACTGTTGCAAGCCGAGCACCGCGATTGGCGCGAGCGTCGGGATGACGCACTGGTTCACGGACCGCCGTGCGATTCGCGCCGAAGGCCGCGTCATGCGGTCGCTCGATGGAGAAGGTGCGATCGTGCTGATCGAAGTCGGGATGACGTTCCGTCCGTCACGATAAGCCGCCGTCGTCGCGGGGTGTACCCGACGGTCCGTCCAAAGGTGAGTCCGGCCTGATAGGCTGTGCGCATGGCGCAGCCGGCCCGGCTCTCGAGCGATGTCGAGCGTCGATTCTGGCGGGGCCTCGATCGAGCGGAGAGGTTCTTCATGGGGCGTGCCGAAGTTCAGAAGGCGCTCGAGAAGCTCGTGCGAACGCTCGACGCGCTGAGCATTCCTTACGCCATCATTGGCGCGATGGCGCTGAACGAGTTCGGATACCAGCGCATGACGGTTGACGTGGACGTGCTTCTCACGGCCGACGGGCTCGCCGCCTTCAAGGCCAGCGCGCTCGGACGCGGCTACGTCGAGAAATTTCCTGGCAGCCGCGGCGTTCGAGACACGGAGCACGATGTCGCCATCGACGTCGTGCTCGCCGGTGCGTATCCCGGCGACGGCCATCCCAAGCCGGTCGCGTTCCCGGATCCGGGCGAGGCCGCCGAGCGCGGCACTCGTGTCGCGCTCCTGCCCCTCGCGACGCTCATCGAGCTCAAACTCGCGTCGGGGATGAGTGCACCGCATCGGCTCAAGGATCTTGCCGACGTGCTCGAGCTCATTCGCGCGCGCGGCCTGTCGGCCGAGCTGGCGGCCGACCTCAATCCTTACGTGCGGGAGAAGTATCTCGAGCTCTGGCGCGCGGCGCAGGTCGAAGAGCGGGAGTAACGAGCGGCCACTATTCCGTGCCGAATCCTTGCGCCATGGAAGGCGGACGCTTGGGCACGAATGACGTCGCGAAGTGCAGCCGTCGCTGGAGACGTGCCAGCACGACGAACGGTCCGTCCGTCACGCGGCGACGATCCTCTGACGCGAGATCGCCCAGCATATCCCATCGCTCGGGCCGTCGGCGCTGACCGGCGTCATCGCATTGCCGCACGAGACTCGCTAGGCTGGAGTCCTCCGGCGTGGCGCGTCACGCGCGGGGCGACCGACTCGCTGTGCCTGTCCGGCGATCGGCGTCCCGAAGGATGGCTCTCCTGGCGAGGCCGCGCCGGACCTTTCGGAGCCGCCGCCGATGATGTCCGAGGTGAGGTCCGCCGCCGTCCTGCCGCGTCCGCTCGTCGTCGCCAAGGCGCGCGTCGAGCCCGTTGCCGATACGGACACCGCGTGGGTGCGGCTCGTCTATCGGTATCTCGCGTGGTCGACGGCCTGGCTCGTCTTCGGCACGCTCGTCGGCGAATACCTCGGGATCAAGTTCGTGCGTCCCGATCTCGATCACGTCGCGTGGTTGAGCTTCGGACGCCTTCGTCCCGTGCACACGAACACCGTCTTCTGGGGATGGTCCAGCCTCGCCATGCTCGGCATGGCGCTGTACGTCGTCCCGAAGACGAGCCGGCGGTCGCTCTACAGCTTTCCGCTCGCGTATCTGAGCCTCGCGCTCATCAACGTGTCGGTGCTCGTTGGCGACCTGCTGCTCATGAACGGCATCACGAACGGCGCGCAGGAATACCGCGAGTACATCTGGCCGGTGCAGGCGGTGTTCGCGACGGGCGTCATCCTCATCGCCTACAACCTCATCCGCACGATCGCCACGCGCGACGTCGAGGAAATCTACATCTCGAACTGGTACATCATGGGCGGCCTGCTCTGGACGATCGCGCTGCTCGTCATCGCCTACATCCCGTGGTACCAGCAGAACGGCATCAGTGAAACGGTCATCCAGGGCTTCTACATGCACATGGGCGTGGGCATGTGGTTCACGCCGATCGTGCTCGGGCTGACCTACTACAGTCTGCCGCGGCTGCTGAACAAGCCGATCTACTCGTACTCGCTCGGCGTGCTCGCGTTCTGGACGCAGATGGTCTTCTACTCGATGATCGGCGCACACCACTTCATCTTCGCGCCCATCCCGTGGTGGCTGCAGACCGTCGCGATCATCTTCAGCGTCGGCATGGTCGTCACGCTCGCGGCCGGCACGGGCAACTTCCTGCTGACGATGCGCGGATCGGGACGGATGATCGCGCGCAGCTACAGCCTGCCGTTCATCCTCGCCGGTGTGCTGTCGTATTTCCTCTTCTCGTTCCAGGGCACCTTCGAGGCGCTGCGTCCGCTGCAGGCGCTGTGGCACTTCACCAACTACACCGTCGCGCACTCGCACCTGACGATGTACGGGTTCGTCGCGTTCCTCATCTGGGGCACGGTCTACGGCCTCGTGCCGCGCATGACCGGACACGAGCCGCCCGCCCTCGGCGTCGGCATCCACTTCTGGTTCGCGCTCATCGGCCTGCTGCTCTACAGCATCGCGCTCATGATCGGCGGCACGATGCAGGGCGACAACTGGATCGCGGGCAATCCCTTCATCCACTCGGTCACCGACATGCTGCCGTACTGGCTGTGGCGCGCGGTCGGCGGATCGTTGATGTTCGTCTCGCACCTCGTCTTCGCGTGGAACGTCTGGGCGATGCGGCCGCGGGCGGCCGTGGTCGCGACCGCCGCGGCGGGGGAGTGATCGGTCATGACCTTCGACGTCGGCAGGAATCACTGGCTGCTCTTCGGCGTGTCGTTCTTCGGCTTCATCGGCCTGGCGTTCATCGTCGGCATTGGACCGGCGATCTGGGTGCAGGACCACACGCGGCCGCTGCCGGGCGCCGTGGCGCCGACCGCGGACGAGACGGCGGGATTGCACGTCTTCGTGTCCGAAGGCTGCGTCTATTGCCACACGCAACAGGTGCGGCCGCTCGAGATGGACGCAGTGTGGGGACGGCCGTCCGCGCCGGGCGATTACGCGTTCGTCCAGGCGCTCGACATCTGGCGGCCGTACGCGCCCGCGATCCTCGGCAGCGAGCGCACGGGGCCGGACTTGTCGAACGTCGGTACGCGGCAGGGCAGTGACGTCTGGCAGTACCTCCATCTCTACAACCCGCGATCCGTCGTCGATGGATCGGTGATGCCGGCGTTCCCGTGGCTGTTCGACGTCAAACCGGCGGCCGCGCCAGGCGACACGGTCGTGCCCGTGCCCGCGTCGTATGCGCCGGCGCACGGTGTCGTCGTGCCGAACGCGCGAGGGCGAGTGCTCGTCGCGTACCTGCTTTCGCGGAAGCAGGTGCCGATGGAAGGCTACGGCGGCGCACCGGGAGCGGGATCGTCGGGTGAAGCTGGCGCAGCTGCGGCGCCAGCGACATCAGGAGCGAACTGATGCACGCCGCACTCGTCTCCGCGTTCGCCACGCTCGCCCCGCGAGTGCTCGCCGTCGCGGGCGAGACCGCCGAGGCGTTCTCGCGCTCGATGGAGCGGCACCACATGGACATGACGCACGGCCCGCTCGACAGCGTGCTCGTGTGGGCCGCCGTCCTCGTCGTGCTGGCGACGACGATCTACACGGTCCGCTTCTTCGTGCGGCCGGGCGAAACCGGTGAGGACCACATCAAGCGGCGCGTCCTTCGCGAGGACGGCCCGTCGCCGGCAAGGACTCCGAGATGACAGACGCGAAAGACGACGCGCTCGATCCGCCGCGCAATCGCATCGACATCTTCATCGACGACGACGCGGAGCCGCGGCTGAGCACGACGCCGCCGCTCAACTTCGAGCTCGACACGACGAGCCTCGACGACGGTCCGCACGTCATGCGGATCGAGGCGTACGACAACCTCGGTGTGAAGGGCGTGCGGACGATCCCGTTCCGCGTGCGCAATGGCCCGGGCATCGCCGTGTCCGGCATTCGGCAGAACGACGTCCTCGACGGAAAGATTCCCGTCATCGTCAACGCGTATGGCGGCGTCACGGCGGAGTGGGAGCCGGCGCAGGCCGAGACGCCAGCGCCGGTTGCGACGTGGGCGTGGGTCATGCTCATCTGCTTCGCGGCGTTCGGATTGTTCTACGGCGTGCGGCAGTGGCACCCGTCACCGGACTTCGCGCGCACGCCGACGTACGGATCGTTCACGCCATCCGACGGCCCGGTCGCGGCGGCGGCTGCGGCCGCGACGCCGGCATTGGCGACCGTGTCTGCAGGTGGCGCATCGGCGCCTGGAGCCGCGCCATCGTCGAGTGCGGGCGCGGCGGGTACGGCGGCGCCTTCGAGCGGTACGCGCCCTGCGGCGCTCACGCCGGCGGAAGCCGCGCGCGGCGAGTCCTTGTTCAGCACGAACTGCGCGGCGTGCCATCGGCCGGACGGTAAGGGGCTGCCGGCGGTCTTCCCGCCGCTCGCGGGCGATCCCGTCGTCAACGCCGCCGATCCCGGCGCGCACATCCACACCGTGCTCAACGGCAAGCAGGGCGAGGCGATTGGCGGCGTGACGTACGCGTCGCCGATGCCGGCGTTCAAGTCGGCGCTCAGCGACGCGGACATCGCCGCGATCGTCAATCACGAGCGCACGAGTTGGGGGAACGCCGCGCCGCTCGTCACCGCCGCCGACGTCGCCGCGGCGCGCGAGTAGCGCCACGGCCCGTCGACCGCGCGCGTCCGTGTTCAGTTCTGCGTGATGTGCACGACCTGGTCGCGCACGGTGATCGTCGCCGTCCGCGCCGTCCCGCTCGAGTTCGGTGCGACGGTGAAGTGCACCGGGTTGTCACCGCGCCGCGTCCCCGCGGGCACGACGACCCAGGTCGCGCTCGAGACGGCCGACCACGCGCACGCGTCCTGCAGCGGGCCGCCGCACGTGTTCGGGTCGGTTTCCTGAAGCACGTCGAACGTGAACGCGCCTCCGGCCGTCGGGATCGTGAATTGGTTCTGAGAGACGCCGTAGCGGCAGCCGGCCTGCGCGACTTGCAGGTTCTGGCCCGCCGTTGGTGACGGCCAGCGCACCATGACGATCCCCGAGCGCGGCGCGTCGAAATTCGACGTCACTGAAAATCGCACCACCGACGGTCCCGTGCCCGATCCTCCGCTGAGCAGCGTGATCCAGCTCACGTTCGGCGACGCCGTCCACGGGCAGGACGCCTGCGTCGTCAATGTCGTGGACAGTTCCATCGCGTTCACGCACGGCGTGAACGTCACGGGCGCGATCGAATACGTGCAGGCTGGCGCCACATTTCCTTGCTCGACGATCGTCACGACATGTCCGGCGATGTCGATCGCACCGGTGCGTTCCGTCGTCGTGCCGTTCGCATCGACGACGTAGCCGATGCTGACGCTTCCGGCGCCGGACGCGCGGTCGACGGTGATCCACGACACGCGGCTCGCGGCCGTCCACGGACAGGCGTCTTGCGTGGTGAGAGTGATGGCGCCGGACCCGCCGTCGTGCGGATACGACGCCATGTCGGGATCGATGCTGTACGTGCAGGTCGGTAGCGGAGGACTCGCGTGCTGCAGGACGGGAATCGTCTTGCCGGCGATCGTGAGCGTCGCCGTTCGGTCAGCGCTCGCGGGATTGGCGGCGACGCTGAACGGAATCGACGCCGCGCTCTTGCCGCTCGCCGATCCAGTGAACGCGATCCAGTTCACATCGGATTGAGCCGTCCACTGGCAGCCGGCGGCAATGGTCAGTCCGACCGTGCCGGTGCCGCCTTCGGCTTCGAACGTGAACGTCTCTGGCGAGACGGTCACGACGGTACAGTCCGGCGTCGGCGACACGGGCGTGTCATGGCTGCACGCGCCGGTCAGTAGCATCAGTCCGACTACCCACCACGTGCGAAGCGTCAGCGACGTCATACCTTGCAAAAGGGCAAGAATGCTGCCGTCGGTCGGCGCGTGATCGGGGGCGGAGCGCCCAGCGGTCGTCTAAACGCATCGAAATTGTCCGCGGGACGCCAGGATTTCTTCGCGTCAGGCGCCCGGCGGCGTCGTCGCGACCTACGCGTTCGACGCCGTGCGGCGACAGGTGAGCGGGCGGCCTCGTTCGCTTGATGGAGCCCTGGGCCTTCAAATCCAGGGAGTCCATGCGGTTATACTGCAAGTATGAAGACCGCCGTCTCCCTGCCGGATCGTGTGTTTCGCGATGCCGAACGCCACGCCAAGCGGACGCAGAAGTCGCGCAGCCAACTGTACGCGGAAGCGCTGGCCGAGTACCTCGCCCACCATGCCCCCGACGCGGTGACCGAGGACATGAACGCGGCGATGGACCAGCTTGGAGCGTCCTCGTCCGATGAATTCGTCACCCGCGCCGCGCGGCGCGTGCTCGAGCGGACCGAGTGGTAGACGTCGCCCAGGGCGACGTCTGGTGGGCGGATCTGCCGCCGCCAGCCGGGTCCGGTCCGGGTCTCCGTCGTCCCGTCGTCGTCGTTCAAGGCGATGCGCTGAACCGCAGTCGAATCGCCACTGTCGTATGCGTGCCCCTGACGAGCCACGTCGTGTGGGCGCGCGCGCCTGGCAATGTGCTCCTGCCGGCGGCGACGACCGGCCTGCAAAAGGACTCCGTTGCCAACGTCTCGCAGATCATCGCGCTCGATCGCGCGTTTCTCGCATCGCACGTTCGACGACTCGCCCCGAAGCGTCTCGCCCAGATTCTGCACGGCATCGACGTGCTGCTGGGACGCTGAACGACGCGCGCCATCGTTCGCTTGATGGAGCCCTGGGCCTTCAGGCCCAGGGAGAACGCGCTCGCCGCTCAGGTAAGCTGAGCGGATGAATCCGTTGCTCGAGCCCAGCACACTGCCCTTCGGCGCACCGCCGTTCGACCGCATCCAAGATTCGGACTACGAACCCGCGCTCGATGCCGCGATGGCCGCTGAGCGTACCGCGTTCGACGCCATTGCCAATGACTCCGCATCGGCGACCTTTGCCAACACAATCGAGGCGATGGAGCGCGCCGGCGAGCCGCTGCGGCGGCTGACCAACCTGTTTCTTTTCATCGCGCAGGCGAACACGAGTCCGGCGCTGCAGGCCGCGCAGGCCGAGATCATGCCGAAGCTCGCCGCGCACGAGGACGCGATCCATCTTGATCCGAAGCTGTTCGCCCGCGTGAAGGCGGTCTACGATGCACGCGCGACACGGCCGGATCCCGAGCAGCGGCGCTTGGCCGAACGCATCTACAGAGACTTCGTCCGCGCGGGCGCCGAGCTCTCGCCGGCCGATCAGACGACGCTCCGCGCGCTCAATCAGGAACAGTCGAAGCTGATAACAGAGTTCGACAAGCGCCTGCTGGACGGTGCCAACGCGTCAGCCATCGTCGTCGATCGCCGCGAAGATCTGGACGGATTGCCGGAAAGCGAGATCGCGGCCGCGGCCGAGGCGGCCGCCGAGCGCGGCCTGGCTGGTAAGTGGTTACTGACGCTGCAGAACACGACCGAGCAGCCGGAGCTCGCGTATCTGACGAATCGCGCCCTTCGCGAACGTCTGCACGCCGCGTCATCTGCGCGCGGTCGTCACGGCGGTGATGCGGACACCCGCGCTATCGTGCGCCGTCTGTCTGAGATTCGCGCCCAGCAGGCGAAGCTGCTCGGTTTCCCCAACTTCGCGGCCTACCACCTGGACGACGAGATGGCCGGCACGCCGGAGAAGGCGCTGGCGCTGCTCACCGACATGGTGCCGGCTGCAACCGCCAAGGCGCGCGGCGAAGCGGCGCGCATGCAGCAGATGATCGACGCCGACGGCGGCGGGTTCACGCTCGCGGCCTCGGATTGGCCGTTCTACGCGGAGCGCGTCCGTCAGGCGGACTACGACCTCGATGAGGACGCGATTCGCCCGTACTTCGAGTTCGATCGCGTGCTGCAGGACGGCGTGTTCTTCGCGGCGACGACGCTCTACGGCATCACGTTCAAGGAGCGCCGCGACGTTCCCGTCTATCACGCGGACGTGCGCGTCTTCGAAGTGAACGACGCCGACGGCTCGCCGCTCGGGCTGTTCTACATCGATCCGTTCGCGCGATCGAACAAAGCCGGCGGCGCGTATGCCTGGGCACTCGCCGACGCCAGCACGCTCCTCGGCACGACGCCTATCGTCACCAACACGGACAGCTTCACGAAGCCGGCGCCGGGCCAGCCGGCGCTCATCAGCTTCACCGACGTGACGACGATGTTCCACGAGTTCGGGCACGCGCTGCACTCGCTGTGCTCGCGCGTGCGCTACCCGAGCCTCAACGACGTGGATCGGGATTTCGTCGAGCTGCCATCGCAGTTCAACGAGCACTGGGCGCTCGAACCGGACGTGCTCGCGCGGTACGCGCGTCACCATGAGATTGGCGCGCCGATGCCGTCGGACCTGGTCGAGAAGATCCAGAAGACGAAGGCGTTCAATCAGGGTTTCCGAACGACGGAATATCTCGCCGCGGCGTTGCTCGATCTGGCGTGGCACATGCGAGCGGCCGGTGCGCCGGAGGTCGACGTCAACGCGTTCGAGCGCGACGCGCTCGCGCGGTTCACGATCGATCTCGCCCAGGTCCCGCCGCGCTATCACACGACGTATTTCTCGCACATCTGGTCGCTCGGCTACGCGGCGTCGTATTACGCGTACCTCTGGAGCGAAGTCCTCGATTGCGACGCGTATTACTGGTTCAACGAGCATGGCGGGATGATCCGCGAGAACGGCCAGCGCTTCCGCGACCTGATCCTGTCGCGCGGCAACACCGAGGATCCGGCGGAACTGTTCCGCGTCTTCCGCGGCCGCGATCCGGTCGTCGAGCCGCTGCTGATTGAAAGAGGACTGCAGCAGGGGTGACAGGCCCCGGGGCTCCACGGAGGTTCGAGCGTACGCCGCGTCTGTGGAGCCCTGAGCCTTCAGGCTCAGGGGGAACCCGGAACCATTTCGACGTTCGACTTTCACAGTTCGAAGTTGACGAGCGCTTTTCACACCCCCGGTGTAGTATCCGCTCCATGCCCCGCCATCTTTCGCGCCGCGAGTTCATGCGCCGTACGGCGGCCGCTGCTGGCGCCGCCGCGGCTGCGCCATTGTGGGCGCGCACCGCCGCCTCATCGTCACTCGCGCGTCAGCTTCCGCCTCGGCGGATTGCCTCCGGTCCCTTCCAGCCAACGTGGGAATCGCTCACGGCCGGGTATCGCTGCCCGGATTGGTTTCGCGACGCGAAGTTCGGCATCTGGGCGCACTGGAGCGCGCAGTGCGTGC
>CALFMR010000326.1 GCA_937880585.1 uncultured Acidobacteriota bacterium | reverse complement strand
AGATCTGCGCAATCGTCCACGAGCACGGCGGTCAGGTGTACATGGACGGCGCGAACATGAACGCGCAGGTGGGCCTGACCAGCCCGGCGGATATCGGCGCGGACGTCTGCCATCTCAACCTGCACAAGACGTTCGCCATTCCGCACGGCGGCGGCGGGCCGGGCATGGGGCCGATCGCGGTCGCCTCGCACCTTGCGCCGTTTCTGCCGGGGCATTCGCTGGTCAAGACCGGCGGCGCGCAGGCGATCGCCCCGGTCGCCGCCGCGCCGTGGGGCAGCGCGAGCATCCTGCTCATCTCGTACGGCTACATCCGCATGCTGGGCGCGGCCGGCATGACGAGGGCCACCGAGGTCGCGATGCTCAACGCGAACTACATCAAGTCGCGGCTGGAGCATGCGTTCCCGGTGCTGTACACCGGCGCCCAGGGCCGCGTCGCGCACGAGCTCATCTTCGATCTGCGCCCGGCCAAGGCGCGCACGGGCATCGACGAACAGGACGTCGCGAAGCGGCTGATGGACTACGGCTTCCACGCGCCGACCGTCTCGTTCCCGGTCCCCGGTACGCTCATGGTCGAGCCCACGGAGAGCGAGTCGAAGACGGAGCTCGATCGGTTCTGCGAGGCGATGCTCGCCATCCGTGAGGAAATTCGCGCCGTGGCCGACGGTCGCGCGGATCGGCAGGACAACGTGCTCAAGCACGCGCCCCACACGGCCGAGGACACGACGGCAACCGACTGGCCGCACGCCTATTCACGCGAACAGGCCGCCTATCCGGTTGCGAGCCTCCGCGGCGCGAAGTTCTGGCCGGCCGTGTCGCGCATCGACAACCCGTTCGGCGATCGCCACCTCGTCTGCGCGTGTCCGCCGGTCGAGGACTACGAGTGATCGGCCAAGCCGGCGCGGCCGCGCTCGGCATGCGATCCGGCCACGCGAACCAGGAGAGGCCCACCATGACGATGACACGACGATGGCGTGCGACGGTCAGACTCGCGGCCGCAGCGGCGTTGCTCGTGGCGACGGCCGCGGCGGCCGAGGCGCAGCCCTCCGCGACGGCGCCGCCGCCGTTCGTGAAGGCCGATGCCACCGTGAAGGTCTCCGATCACGTCTGGGTCATTCCCGACGGCAACGTCCCGCTCGTGCCGAACGTCGGCATCATCGTCGGCAGCCGCGCGACGCTCGTCATCGACACGGGCCTCGGCCCGCGCAATGCCGAGACGGTGCTGCGCGAGGTGGCGAAGCTCAGCTCGCATCAGGAGCTGTACCTCGTCGCCACGCACTTTCATCCCGAGCACGCGGCCGGCGCGTCCGCGTTTCCGCCCGGATCGAAGTTCATCGCCTCGTCGGTCGAAGCCCAGGATCTCAAGGAGCTCGGTCCAGGGATGATCGCGTCGTTCTCGCGCATCTCGCCCGTCCACGCCGACCTCCTGCGCGACGTTCACATGCGTGAGCCTGACGTCGTCTTCGACGACCTCTATCGTCTGGATCTCGGCGATGTGCAGGTTCAACTGATGGCGCTCGGCCCCACGCACACGCGCGGCGACACCGGCGCGTTCGTCGAACCTGACCACGTGCTGTTCGCCGGCGACGTCGTGATGAACCAGGCGTTTCTCGCCTTTGGGGCGCAGTCCTCGGCGACCACGTGGCTCAAGAGTCTCGACCGGCTCGCCGCGCTCCATCCGGTCCTCGTCGTGCCGAGCCATGGTCCCACGGGCGGACCGGAGATCATCGATCAGCAGAAACAGGTCCTCACCGAGCTTCGCGCCGCCGTCGACGCGCGTCGCGCGCAAGGCCAGACCGTGGACGAAGCCGCCGCGGCCCTGACGACGGAGTTCCAGGCGAAGTACCCGGAGTGGCGATCGCCCGCGCGCATTGCGGCCGCGGTCCGCACGATGTACGCGGAGTAGAGCAGGCGATCCCGTCATGCGTGTCCTGAACACTGCGCAGATGCGCGAGGCCGATCGCCGCACGATCGAAGACGTCGGCATCCCGGCCATCGTCCTCATGGAGAACGCCGGCCGCGAAGCGGCCGCGGCCATCGAGACGGCGTTCGACGACATCGCCACGTTTCGCATCGCGATCCTCTGCGGTCCCGGCAACAACGGCGGCGACGGCTTCGTCGTCGCGCGCGCGCTCGCGGCGCGTGGCGCGGACGTCGACGTCTACGTCATCGGCGGCGCGGCCGCATCGACGGGCGATGCCCGCGCGAACCTCCGCGTCCTCCAGCGCATGGATGTCGTCGAGATTATCGAGATCGCGAACGCGGCGGCCTGGAAGGTCGAGGGCCCGGACGCGCTGTCAGCGGACGTCATCGTCGACGCGATGTTCGGCACGGGCGTACGCGTGCCCCTCACCGGGCTCTACGAGACCATCGTCGCCGACGTCAACATGGTCGGGAACCCGGTCGTGTCCATCGATCTGCCGAGTGGACTGTCGGCCGACACGCCCGAGGTGCCTGGCCCGGCGATCCATGCCAGCATGACGGTGACGCTCGGCGCGCCGAAACTGCCGCTCGTCCTGCCGCCGGCCGCGACGTCCGCCGGCGAGATGATTGTCGCGGACATCGGCATCCCGGCTGCGATTGTCGACGCGCTCGACGGCCCGCGCGTCGAGGTCATTACGCGTCACGACGTGCGTCTCCTCGTCGCGCCGCGCGCGGCGGATTCGCACAAGGGCGACTACGGGCGCATCCTCATCGTCGCCGGTTCGCGCGGGCTGACCGGATCGGCGAGCCTGTGCGCCAGAGCCGCGCTGCGGTCGGGCGCGGGACTCGTCACCGTCGCGACGCCGGCCAGTTCGGCACCCGTCGTCGCGTCGCTCGGCGCGGAATACATGACGCTGCCGCTCGACGAAGCGCCCGACGGCACGGTCGCCGCATCGGCGCTCGATCGGCTGTTGGCGTTCAAAGCGGATGTGATTGCGGTAGGGCCGGGCCTCGGCCGAACCGCATCGGCTGCAGCCGTCGTTCATGGTCTCGTCGCACGATCGTCCGTGCCGCTCGTGCTCGACGCCGACGCACTCATCGCCTTCGCCGGCAACGCGGACCGTCTCGTCGGCCGCGACGGCGTCGACATCGTCGTCACGCCGCATCCGGGCGAAATGGCGGCGCTCACGGGACAATCGATCGATGACGTGCAGGCCGATCGGCTCGAGGTCGCCCGGTCGTTCGCGTCGGCGCACCGCGTCCACGTGATCCTCAAGGGCCATCGAACGCTCGTGGCGTCGCCCGACGGCGCGGTCGCGATCAACACGACCGGCAATCCCGGCATGGCGACGGCCGGCGCGGGCGACGTGCTCACCGGCATGGTTGCGGCCTGGTTGGCGCAGCGACGCGACGCCGGCGACGCCGCGCGGCTCGCCGTGTACCTGCACGGTCTGGCGGGCGATCTCGTCGCCGTCGATCGTGGGGAAGTGGCGCTCGTCGCCGGCGATCTCGTCGATCGTCTTGGCGCGGCCGTGCTCGATCTCACCGGCGCGTCGCCGAAGAAATCGGGCGCGCTCCGAGACGACCGATGACGTCGCACGTCACGCGAAGCGAAGCGGAAACGTCCGCGCTCGGACGTGCGCTCGGCCGGCGGTTGTCGGCCGGCGACGTCGTGCTGCTCGCGGGTCCGCTCGGAGCGGGGAAGACGGCGTTCGTGCGCGGACTGGCCGAAGGTCTCGGCTGCGATCCGGAGGACGTCTCGAGCCCGACGTTCACGATCGTCCAGCGCTACGACGGCCCGCTGCCGCTGCAGCACGTGGATCTCTATCGCCTGTCGCCGGTGGAGACCGACGACCTCGCACTCGAGGACTTGATGGAGAACGCGGTGATGGCCGTGGAGTGGCCGGAGCGCTGGCCGCGCGCGCCGGTCGACGCCATTGCCGTGGCGATCGAACCGGACGGCGACACGACGCGTCGCATCACGGCGTCGATCGACCTCGCGCCCGAGCCTGCCGCCTGACGTGACGCGCGCGGCCCGCCGGCCGCAATCGCGGCGCTACCGCGATTCGACGCGGTAGTTCGGCGCTTCCTTCGTGATGATGACGTCGTGGACGTGGCCTTCGCGCACGCCCGCTGAGGTGACGCGAATGAGCGTCGCGGCGCGCTGCAGCACGGGCACCGTGGGCGCGCCGCAGTAGCCCATCCCGGCGCGCAGGCCGCCGACGAGCTGGTGGATCATCGCGGCCACGCTGCCTTTGTGCGCGACGCGGCCTTCGATCCCTTCCGGCACGAGCTTGTCCGATCCATCGCCGCCGGCTTCGAGATCGTACTCGTCCTGGAAATAGCGATCGCGGCTGCCGCGGCGCATCGCGCCGATCGATCCCATGCCGCGGTACTCCTTGAAGCTCCGTCCCTGATACAGGATGATCTCGCCCGGGCTCTCGTCCGTGCCCGCGAAGAGACTCCCGACCATCGCCGCACTCGCGCCCACGGCAATCGCCTTGACGATGTCGCCCGAGTAGCGGATGCCGCCGTCGGCGATGATCGGCACGCCCGCCTCGGCGGCCGCGCGCGCGCACTCGGCGACGGCCGTCACCATCGGCACGCCCACCCCCGCGACGACGCGCGTCGTGCAGATCGATCCCGCGCCAATCCCGACCGTCACCGCGTCGACGCCGCGCTCGATGAGCGCGCGCGTCGCACCGGCCGTGGCGACGTTGCCGGCGACGAGCTGGACGTCCGGGTGCAGCTCGCGCAGACGCGCGATCATGTTCAGCACGCCCTGCGAATGGCCGTGTGCCGTGTCGATGACGAGCACGTCGGCGTGCGCCTGCACGAGCGCCGCGGCGCGCTCGATCGTGTCGCGGCTCACGCCCACGGCCGCGCCGACGCGCAGCCGGCCGAGCGAGTCCTTGCACGCGTTCGGATACTTGACGAGCTTCTGGATGTCCTTGACCGTGATGAGGCCCTTCAGCCGGAAGTCCGCGTCGACGACGAGCAGCTTCTCGACCTTGTGGCGATGGAACATCTCGCGCGCCTGATCGAGCGTCGTCCCGACCGGGACGGTGACCAGGTGCTCGCGCGTCATGATGTCGGCAATCGGCCGATCCGTGCGCGTCTCGAAGCGCAGGTCGCGATTGGTCAGGATGCCGACGAGCCGGCCTTCCTTGCTGCCGTCCTCGGTGATCGGCACGCCGCTGATGCGGTACTTCTTCATCAGCTCGAGCGCTTCGAAGATCCGATGCGCGGGGGAGAGCGTGATCGGGTTCACGATCATGCCGCTCTCCGACCGCTTCACGCGATCGACCTCGGACGCCTGTTCTTCGACGCTGAGATTCTTGTGGATGACGCCCATGCCGCCTTGCTGGGCCATGGCGATGGCCAGGCGGCTTTCGGTGACCGTGTCCATCGCGGCGCTGAGGATGGGCACGTTCAGGCGAATCTGTTTCGTGAGCTGGGAGCTGACGTCCACCTGGCTCGGCAGGATCTCCGAGTGGCGCGGGACCAGCAGGACGTCGTCGAAGGTCAGGGCCTCGGGAAGGCCCGCGCTGACCTGGGCTGCGGCATCGAGAGGTTCAGTCATCACGCTCCGTTTCAGACATCGGCGGCCGGCCGCCGTGGGGTCGGCGTCAGGCGCCGTGGCACTTCTTGAACTTCTTTCCGCTGCCGCACCAGCACGGATCGTTGCGGCCGATCTTCGGCTCGTCGCGGCGCACGGTCTTCACGACGTCGTCACCGCCGGTGCGCGCCGGGCGAGGCGGTGCCGCGGTCGCCGTCGCCGAGCGCGCGGGCGCCACGGCTGTCGCCGAGCCGCCGCTGAGCGTCGTCTGCACGGGCCGGCGCGGCGCGGGACGCGCGACGATCGGCGCGGCGGCTTCGGCCTCCGGCGCGTTGGGCGTCGCCTCGATGACCGGGCGCAGCCGCCACAGGTACCGCACCATCTCCTCGTCGATGCGATCCTTCATCGCCTGGAAGAGATCGAAGCTTTCCTTCTTGTACTCGACGAGCGGATCCATCTGGCCGTAGCCGCGCAGCCCGATGCCTTCCTTGAGGTGATCGAGGCTGTAGAGATGGTCCTTCCACTGCGCGTCGACGATCTGCAGCATGAAGTCGCGCTCGACGCGGCGCAGGATCGAGGCGTCGACCGGCAGCAGGCGTTCCTTCTCCTCGTACGCCTTGACCGCCAGGTCGTAGATCGCGTCGACCATCTCGTCGGGCGAGAGCGTGTCGAGCTGCAGCGCTTCGACCGATTCCTTGGGCAGGCCGAAGAGATCGCTCACGGCCTGGACGAGCGCGGGAATCGTCCAGAGGTCGGGATCGCCTTCCTTGTCGGCGTGCGTCTCCACGAGGCTCTCGGACAGATCCTCGGCGAGCGACATCAGATAGCCGCGCGTGTCGAGCGTCTCGTCCTCGCTGACCTTGATCGTGCCTTCGAGCAGTTCGCGCCGCAGCGTGTAGACGTTCTCACGCTGCTTGTTCATGACGTCGTCGTACTCGATGAGGTGCTTGCGGGTGCCGAAGTGCTGCGCTTCGACCTGCTTCTGGGCGCGCTCGATCGCCTTGGTCACCATGCCGTGCTCGATCGGCACGCCCTCTTCCATGCCGAGGCGCTGCATCAAGCCGGCGATGCGCTCGGATCCGAAGATGCGCATCAGATCGTCTTCGAGCGAGAGATAGAAGCGCGACGATCCGGGATCGCCCTGGCGGCCGGCGCGGCCGCGAAGCTGGTTGTCGATGCGGCGCGACTCGTGGCGCTCGGTGCCGATGATGTGCAGCCCGCCGGCGGCGACGACCTCCTCGTGCTCGGCGTCCGTCTCGCGCCTGTACTCGTCGAAGATGCGGTCGTAGTCCGCGCGCGGCACGCGGTAGAAGCTCTCGAGGTGGTAGAAGTAGACGAACTCGTCGTCGTCGACGAACTTCTCCTGGCCCTTCGGCAGCCGCTCGGCGACCTGATCGGCGAGCGTGCGCTGGCGCGTCATGAACTCGGCGTTGCCGCCGAGCAGGATGTCCGTGCCGCGGCCCGCCATGTTGGTGGCAATCGTCACGGCGCCCTTGCGGCCGGCCTGCGCGACGATTTCGGCTTCCTGCGCGTGGTACTTCGCGTTCAGCACGACGTGCCGCACGCCGCGCCGCTTCAGCAGACCGCCGAGCTTCTCCGATTTCTCGATCGAGACGGTGCCGACGAGCGTCGGCCGGCCGGTTTCCTGCTTGGCGACGATGTCGTTGATGATCGCCTCGTACTTCTCGCGCTCGGTCCGATAGACGCTGTCCGGCTCTTCCTTGCGGGCGAGCGGCCGGTTCGACGGCACGACGATCACGTCGAGCTTGTAGATCTTGGCGAACTCCTCGGCCTCGGTCTCGGCCGTGCCGGTCATGCCGGAGAGCTTCGCGTACTTGCGGAAGTAGTTCTGGAAGGTGATGGTCGCGAGCGTCTGGTTCTCGCGTTCGATCTTCACCTTCTCCTTGGCCTCGACGGCCTGGTGCAGCCCGTCGCTCCAGCGCCGGCCCGGCATCAACCGGCCCGTGAACTCGTCGACGATGACGACCTGGCCGTCCTTCACCATGTAGTCGACGTCGAGCTTGAAGAGCGCGTGCGCCCGCAGGCCCTGATTGACGTGGTGGAGCAGCGGCATGTTGACCGGGTCGTACAGGCCGCCCGATCCCGGCGCCAGCCGATGCGCGAGCATCGTCTCGGCCTTGGCCATGCCGCCCTCGGTGAGCTGCACGGTCTTGTGTTTCTCGTCGACGACGTAGTCGCCGCTTTCCTCGAGCGCGTCGCGCTCCTCGGCCTTGACGTCGCCCTGGGTCACGGCGCCGGCCTTGAGCTTCGGGATGATCCGATCGACCTCGTAGTAGAGGTCCGTCGACTCCTCGGCCGGGCCTGAAATGATGAGCGGCGTGCGCGCTTCGTCGATGAGGATGCTGTCGACCTCGTCGACGATGGCGAAGTTGTGCCCGCGCTGGACGTAGTGCGCGAGCTCGAACTTCATGTTGTCGCGCAGGTAGTCGAAGCCGAATTCGTTGTTGGTCCCGTAGGTGATGTCGCAGGCGTAGGCGACCTGCCGCTCGGCGTCGTTCAGGTCGTGCTGGACCACGCCGACCGTCATGCCGAGGTACCGGTAGACCCGCCCCATCCACTCCGAGTCGCGGCGGGCCAGGTAGTCGTTGACGGTGACGACGTGGACGCCCTTGCCTTCGAGGGCGTTCAGATAGGCGGGCAGCGTGGCGACGAGCGTCTTGCCCTCGCCGGTCTTCATCTCGGCGATGCGCCCGCCGTGCAGCACCATGCCGCCGATGAGCTGCACGTCGAAGTGCCGCATGCCGAGCACGCGCCGGCCGGCCTCGCGGACCACGGCGAACGCCTCGGGCAGCACGTCGTCGAGCGATTCGCCCTGCGAGACGCGCTCGCGGAGCGCGGCCGTCCGACCGCGCAACTCCGCTTCGGACAGGCCGGTCACCGTGGATTCGAGCTCGTTGATGCGCGCCACGGCCGGACGCAGGCGTTTCAGTTCGCGGTCGTTCTGCGTGCCGATGACCTTGGCGAGAAGCGTGTTGATCATGCGGGATATCCGGGCGCCCGAGCGGGCCGCATGGGCCGCCCGTCGAGCGCGGGGAGATTCGTTCGATATTAGCAGAGACGCGGCGTCCGGCGGACGCCGGGCGCATGGGCCACGCACGACACGCGGGCCGACGCGCACGTGTAAGGGCGGCCGCGGTGGCCGCCCGATGCGCGAACGCGGCTGATGACTACGGTTTGGCGAGCAGGCGCAGCGGATTGATCGGCTGGCCGTTCAGCAGAATCTCGTAGTGCAGGTGCGGTCCCGTCGTCCGGCCCGTCGCGCCGACATAGCCGACAATCTCGCCACGATGGACGCGCTGGCCCGCGTGGACGGCGAACGCGGACAGATGACCGAACCGCGTGCCGATGCCGAAGCCGTGATCGATCACGATGCAGTTGCCGTACGCGCCGTTGTAGCTCGCCGACGACACCGTGCCGTCCGCGGTCGCCCGCACGGGCGTGCCGCGATTGGCCGCGATGTCGAGCCCCGAGTGGAAATCGGGCGAGCCGTTGAACGGATCCTTGCGCACGCCGAAGCCAGACGAGAGCCAGCCGGTGAGCGGCCAGATCGACGGCGTCGCGCGCGCGAGGGCTTGCTGACTCTCGACTTGATCTTTGACGGTGGCCAGCCGGCCTTCGAGCGCCGTGAGGAGATTCTTCAGCAGACCGAACGTGCTGGCCGGCGACTCGACCGCGGCGGCCGCTGGCGGCACGGCCGCACCGCCCGTCGCGCGCGAACGGATCACGGCCGGCAGCTTGTCGAGCGCCGCACGCTCGGCCGGATCGAGCTGCGCCTGATCGCTCAGCTTCGTCAGCGCCGACTGCAGCGACGCGATTTGATCGGCGAGCTCGCCGGTCGCCGCCCGGTAGCTCTCGTTCTCGACCCGGAGGTTTTCGTTCGCCGATCGCAAGGCCGCGAGCTCGGCCGGATCGGTCGTGCTCGCGCCCAGGCCGATGAGAAGCGGCAGGGCGGCCAGAGCCACGAGGACCGCGATGGCGGTGCGCCTCGCGATGCTCAGCCGGCGGACGGCACCAGTACTGCGGTTGGCGATGAGAATTGTGTAACGCGGCGATTTCATCGGCCCGACGACGACCTCCGGTGAAACCCAGTCAAGAACTATGCAAACTCGTGGACTTTAACACAGCGTCACGCCCGTCACGCACGGAAACTTCATGAACGCGCCCAGGATCGCGGCCGTGACGGTGCAAGCGGCCTGCCAGAGGGGCTGGGGCCGACCGTCGTTCGGACCGGGCCTCGGTCGGCGGCCGCATCCGGGCGGCTTATCGGCCTCACGTCGCCACGCCGTCAGGCCGCCGATTCCGTCCGGAACTGCAGCGCCTCGGCCAGGTGCGGCGCCTGAATATCGCAGGTGCCGGCCAGGTCGGCGATCGTCCGCGCGACCCGCAGGACCCGCGCGACAGCCCGCGCGCTGAGCGCCAGTCGCGACGCGCCATCACGAAGCAAGCCCTGGGCGTCGGGCCCGAGCCGGCACGAATGCCGGAGACGCTCGCCATCGAGCCGCGCGTTCAGCACACCCTGCCGATCCGCCTGTCGCGCTCGCGCCGCGACGACGCGCGCACGCACGGCCGCCGTCGGCTCACCGGGCGTCGCGCCGCCGAGATCCGCCCACGGCAACGCCGGCAGGTGCAGCAGCAGATCGAACCGGTCGCGGAGCGGGCCCGACAACCGGCGCTGATAGCGTTCGATGGCGCCCGCTGAACAGCGGCACGCACGCTGGTCGCTGCCGGCGTAGCCACACGGACACGGATTCATCGCGCCAACGAGCATGACGTCAGCGGGAAACACCGTGGATCGTGCCGCGCGCGCGATGTGCACGACGCCGCGTTCGAGCGGCTGGCGCAACGTCTCGAGCACGCGGCGGCTGAATTCCGGAAGCTCGTCGAGAAACAGCACGCCGCCGTGCGCCAGGGTGAGCTCGCCGGGCCGTGGCAGCGCGCCGCCCCCCACGAGTGCGACGTCCGAACAGGTGTGATGCGGCGCGCGGAACGGGCGCTCCCTCAGGAGTCCGCAGCCGGGCCGCAGTTGTCCGGCGACCGAGTGGATCGTCGTGACGACGAGCGATTCCTCCGTCGTGAGCGGCGGCAGCACGCCCGGCAGCCGATGCGCCAGCATCGTCTTGCCCGCGCCGGGCGGACCGGACAGCAGCAGATGATGCGCACCGGCGGCGGCGATCTCGAGCCCGCGTCGACCCGCGAGCTGGCCGCGGACGTCGGCCAGGTCCGGCACATCGGCAGGCGCGACGTCCACGCCCACGCACGGCGCGTGCGGCGTGGGCGACGGCGCGACGAGCACGCGCGCGGCGTCGAGGAGTGACGCGACCGGAAACAGCTTCAGTCCGTCGACGATGCTGGCTTCGTGCAGATTGGCCGTGGGAAACGTCAGCGCCCCCGTCTGTCCACGCGCCGCAACAGCGATCGGCAGGAGTCCGCGCATCGGCGGCACACTGCCGTCGAGCGAGAGGCCGCCGACAATCGTGAATCGCCGGTCCTCACGATGGGGCAGCGTGCCGGCCGCGGCGAGGATGCCGAGCGCGATGGGCAGATCGAACGCCGCGCCGACCTTGCGGAGATCCGCCGGCGCGAGGCTGACCGTCACACGCTCGGACGGGAACGGGAACCCCGAATTGCGGATCGCGGTCCGCACGCGATCGCGACTCTCTCGTACGGTCGCGTCGGGTAGACCGACCATCGTGACGCCTGGCAGACCAGGCGAGACGTCCACTTCGACCGAGACCGGAACCGAGTCGAGACCGAACAACGCGGCAGCATTCAGGCGGGCGAGCATGCCGCCATAGGCGCAAGAGTGTCGCCAGGTGGCGAGATGAAAAAATCGGCGCGAATCGTGAGATCCACGCCGCGATGTCGCAGAAACTGCAAGGTGCCGGTTCGCAGTTTCTGCGAACTCGGTCTGGCGCTATTGCGGGACCGTGAGTCGATCCCCGATGTGGATACGGTCGGTCCGCAGGCGATTCGCGGACTTGATGTCGTCGACGGTCGTCGAGAACTGACGCGCGATGCTGAAGAGCGTGTCGCCGCGACGAACGCGATAGCTCGTCGGCGCCGCGCCGCGTCCACCGGCGGCCTTGGCCGACTGCGCCGGCGTCGAGGGCAGACCAGCCGTCGTGCGCCGCGGAATCATGAGCGTCTGGTTCACGCGGATGCGGGACCGCGACGTCAGATCGTTGGCGAGCCGCAGCTCGCTCAGCGACACTTTGTACTTCCGCGCGATCGTCGACAACGTCTCGCCGCGCTTCACGCGATGGAAGTCGAAGTGGACGTAGAGCGGGTCGGCCGTCGCGAGCTTCATGCGGACGGTCGCGGCCGTACCGAGTGGGACCTTCAGATCGTGCTCGGTCACCGGCGTCGTGGCGCGTCGCAGCTCGGGATTCAATTCGCGCAACTCGTCGACCGAGACGCCGATCCACTCGGCGATGGTCTTGAGGTCGAGCGCGTTCGGCACGCTGACGCGCTCGTAGGCCAGCGGCGCGGCCGATCCGACCTCGAAGCCGTAGAGCGCCGGATGGCTGCCGATGATGATCGCGGCCATGATCATCGGCACGTACTCGCGCGTCTCGCGCGGCAGGTACTTGGTCGACGCGCTCAGCGACCAGAAGTCTTCGGTGTGCGCGCGTTCGATCGCGCGCTGGAGGCGGCCGGGGCCGGCGTTGTAGCTGGCGAGCGCAAGGTTCCAGTCGCCGCCGAAGTCATCGCACAGCGCTTTCAGGTATTGCGCGGCGGCCCGTGTGGCCTTCTCGGGATCCGACCGCTCGTCGATGAACCAGTTCTGCTCGAGGCCGTGCGCGGCGGCCGTGCCCGACATGAACTGCCACATGCCGCGCGCGCTCGCGCGTGAAAGGGCGTTGGGCTTGAACGCGCTTTCGACGAGCGGCACGTAGGCGAGATCGAGCGGCAGCCCCTCGGACTGAAAGACGCGCTGAATCATCGGCACGTACCGCAGCCCCCGCTCGAGGCCCGCTTCCATGAAATCGTGAAGCGGTCCCTGGAAGAGCTCGACGTAGGACAACACCTGATCATTGAGCGGGATGTCGATATCGTGCTGGCTGCGCGCCAGATCGGCGCGGACGGTTTCCTCGGTCGTGGGCGCCGCGGTCGGCCGCTCGAACATCGCCGCGCCGAGCAGTTCGTCGATGGCGGCCGGCTCGGACTGCGTCTCGGTGAACCCGTCGCTTTCGCGCAGCGCCAGGATGTCGAGCGCGCTGATCTGATCGAGCAGCCGATCGAGCTCGGCCGACAACCGTGGCTCGCTGCGCGCGCCGATGGGCGAGCTCATGAGCAGATCGACGGCTTGATCGAAATGTCCGCGCGCGCTTTCGCGCTTGCCGGCATCGAGGTCATGCTGACCGGCCGTGAACTCGGCCTCGGCTTTGGACACGAGCTCCGCGATCGGATCGGGGGCGAGGGGAACCTCGGGAGCGTTCGCGCGATCGAGAGGAGTGACGGGCAGTGAAGCGGCCGGAGGGAGGACCGGTTTGGCGTGGGCTCCACAGCCCACGAGCCATCCGGACAGGCACACCACGATCAGGCGGCGTGAAACCATCATGCAGGAGCTCGACGTGTTCTTTACGGGCGCGTGCGCATCGATACCAAACCGCGGCTACGGTACCACAAGACTCATCGTTTTGGATGAGGAAAAAGGCGGCCGTGCAGCCGCGCGCAGACGCGCGTCAGCGACGCGGCCAGCCGGCGAGGACGAACACGCGGCGCGCCTCGCCGAGATCGCGCGCCGACGGCGTGATGATCGTCCGCTCGCCGACGAGAATCGTGCGGCCTTGCGCAACGGCGTGCCGAACGTCCTCCTCGCAGACGAACTCAGCGACCGCGGCGCTCGCCGCGGCATCCCGCGAGGGCGTCGCAGCGGCTGGGGCCGAGCGGCCGCGGCCTGACAGATACGACGCCAGTTCCTGCCGAATGGCCGCCGCCTCGATCTCGTGCGTCACCGGGAGCGAGGCGACCTTCGGCAGCGGCATCGGCGTCTCGACAGGCATGGACGCGGGCGGCGTCGCTGGCGGCGCCGCGGATCCCGCACGCGGCGCGGGCCGCAGTTCGTAGGCCAGCCGCTTGATGTTCAAGAGGTGCCGCGGCGAGATGTTGTCCGACGTGATGTTGCCGCCATAACCGCCGCATCCGAGCGTCATCGCCGGATCCAGCCCCGTCGTGAGTCCGATCGACCCGTGCGTCGTCGGCGTATTGACGACGATGCGGAAGGCCGGCTTCTTCAGGCCGAATTCCAGGATGATCCGCTCGTCGCGCGAGTGGATCGACATCGTGTGGCCCATGCCGCCGTAGCGCAGGATCTGTTTGCAGCGCTCGCAGCCCTCACGCCAGTCCGCCACCACGTAATAGGAGAGGACCGGACAGAGCTTCTCGATCGAGAGGGGATAGTCGCGTCCGACGCCGCCAAGCTCGGCGATGAGCACGCGCGTCGATGACGGCACGCGAATGCCCGCACGTTCGGCCAGCACGGTGGCCGGACGCCCGACGAGCGCCGGGTTCGGCAGTCGCTGCGGCGTGATGAGGACGGAGGTCAATGCGTTCGCTTCGGCTGGCGACAAGAAGTACGCGCCTCCGGCCACGAGCGCGCGGCGCAATTCGTCGGCGACGGCGTTCTCGACGACGACGGAATTCGGCGACGAGCAGAGGAGCCCGTTGTCGAACGTCTTGCCCGTCATGATGTCGGCCGCCGCCTTGGCGACGTCGGCGGTTCGTTCGACGAAGCACGGCGCGTTGCCGGGGCCGACGCCATACGCCGGCTTGCCCGCGCTGTAGGCCGCGCGCACGAGGCCCATGCCGCCGGTCGCGAGAATGACGGCGACGTCGCGGTGCGTCATGAGCGCCTGCGTGCCTTCGAGCGAGACGGCCTCCATCCAGGACACGGCGCCCTCGGGCGCGCCGGCTGCAGCGGCCGCGTCGGCCATGATGCGCGCGGTGGCGGTGATGCATCGCGCCGCCGACGGGTGCGGGCTCAGCACGATCGGGCAGCGCGCCTTGAGCGCGATGAGGATCTTGTAG
>CALFMR010000325.1 GCA_937880585.1 uncultured Acidobacteriota bacterium | reverse complement strand
CCGCAGCCTGTTGGTTTTTCCCGTGCCGCGTCGCCGTGCTACGTCTTTTTTCTCCACGCCGTCACGAGTGCCATCTCGGTCTCGGACCGAAACGCGACGACGACCGCCATCTTCGCCGTCATGAAGCGGTAGCGCCACGTGCCGCTGATGAAGTCGAAGGACTCGCACTGGCCGCCGCGAATGACGTCTTCGCCGTCGACGGCAGTCATCGTGTCGTTGGCCAATTCCTTCGTCGCATGGTCCGTCCCGGCCATCTGTCCGTCGGCGAGGATCTTCCGAGCGAGCTTTTCCTCCCCGGACGCTTCTGTGGGGCCCCGGACTTTCAGGTCCGGGGAACTGCAAGGTTTTGTGTCTCCCTGGACCTGAAGGTCCAGGGCTCCATTCGGAATACTGTCGTCGCCATTTTGCGCCGCGTCAAATTGGCTGTTGCCGAGCGTCCACATAAAATAGCCGGATGGTTTCTCTGTACGATCACCTGTGCCGCTATGACACGGCGGCCTGGCAACGTGCTGTCGACGAGGTCGCGGCCGAAAGTCATCCGATCGACCGGAACGCGACGCGCATCTGGTTCGCGTTCTATCCACTCGATTTCTTCCTGACGTTCCAGGCCGCGCCTGATCCTGCCTCCGCCGTTCGCGTGATGGGGTTGATGGGCCGGTGGCTCCTCGCCGATCAGGTCGACACGTCGCACCGGTTCTTCTACGCGCATCGCTACTGGCCGTCGATCAAGGCCGCCGTGCAGCGCTTTTCCACGCCGCCGCCCGACGACCTGGCGGCGCTCATCGGCGAGGTCGCGGAGCAGGCCTCGCGTACGGCGCGCGTGGATCGCGAGGGCCTCATCGGATTGTCCGCCGCGGCGCTGATGACTCTGCGCCAGGCCGGCGTCGATGCGTTCGCCGCGCCTGGGCAGATCCATCTGTCGATGCGCGCCCGCGCCATGTCGCCGCACCAGGTGATGAAGAAGCGCGCCCACGACGACTGGCAGGGTGTGTTCGGCTTCACCCGCGGGCTGAGGAAGCGCTGGACGATTACCTTCGACGAGAACGAGCCCGACGCGCACTTCGAGCTCATCAACGGCCAGGAGATCGCCACGGCCGCGAAGAGCGATCCCCGTGAATACCGGACGACCGATCCGCGCTGCACGGTCGGCGAGGGACCGATTCCGGTTGAATGCCGGTCGGCGTCGTGCGGCACGTGCTGGGTGGGCGTGCTCGGCGGCGCCGAAAAGCTGTCGCCGGTCGTCGATCGCGACGAGGGCCGCCGGATGAAGGTGTTCGGCTATATCGACACCGACGAGCCGCGGCCGCTCATCCGACTCGCGTGCCAGACGCAGGCGTTCGGCGCCGTGTCGATCGTGATTCCGCCGTGGAACGGGATCTTTGCTACTTGGGTGCAGCGGCACCGAGCGCAGCAAGCTCCTGCGTGATGCGCGCGCGGATGGCGTCGACCTCGCGCTCGGACTGCGCTTGCTGAATGTCGGCGAGCGCCTTCTTGATGAGCGCCTGGCCGAGCCAGTTGGTGAGCGCGAACTGCAGCGACTCGGTGGCGGTGATGCCGGCCGAGCTGTGAAGCTCCTTCGGCGTCACCATGTTGACGAACTCCTGGTGCGACATGGGGTCGCCGCCCTTGGTCGCGCCGTTGATGAAGTCGTAACCCTTCACGTAGTCCGAGAACGCCGGCGCCTTCTCGACGACGCGCAGGTAGTAGCGGAGCTGGTCGACGTCGAGGTTCACGCCCGGTTGCCGCGCCAGCGCGTCACGAATGCGACCGAGGTTTGGCGTGGGAATGGCCGGCGCGGACGACGACTCGGTCGCAGGTGCCGGCGCGGAGCTTTGAGGGGACGGCGTCTCGGACTGGCCGGCGGACGTTGGCTCAGACGGCGTGGGCGGGTTGGCCGTGGCCTGCGCGCACACCGGGGTGGCCATTGCAACGGCGAGCGCCGTTGCCACCACCCCGCGCGTAAGCCGATCCATCGTCATCACAAAGTAGGACGATCCCGCCATGCGATCGGATGGCGGAGCAAGTCACGTACCACGGGCGTTCCGCCGCGGCGTTTCAGGCCGGATCGAGCCCGTCCAGATGGCCCCACGTTTCGGCATCCAGCGCCATCAGCGTGTGCAGATAGAGCGCGACGTCCGTGCGGTCGAACGAGGCGCAGACCGCATGGACCGCGGCTTCGAGTTTTTCGCGGGCCGGCGCGGGAAAGTTCTCCTCGGTGATGAGGCCGTTCTCGTGCGGCGCGCCGAGGGCGTCGAGGAACGCCGACATGAGCGGGCGCTGGCAGGCGAAGTGGTAGGCGATGAGCGATCGCGTGGCGATGGCGTCCGACACGTCCGCCAGTTGCGCGAGCTGGCGCGCGCGGCGTTCGACGGGCAGTGCCTGCACGCTCTTCAGCCGGAAGTGGAAGCGCTGCGCCAGCGCGTTGAGCGCCTCGGCGTGCTGGATCTGGATGTCCTCGGACTCGGTGTCCCGCCAGAACGCCTCGGCCGCGCGCACGCGCGTGTCAGTCGCCATGTCCTTCCAGAGCCGCGCCGGACGTTGCACCATCCGCTGATTCTAGCAGCGCCATCCGAGCGCACCTATACTTGACGGTTGCATGTCGGATCGCCTCTTCACGCCGCGGTTCCTGACGATGTTCGTCTACACGTTCACCGTGTTCGTGTCGCTATTCCAACTGCTGCCGACCGCGCCGTACCACATCCTCGACCTGGGCGGCTCGATGGCCGTCGCGGGTCTCTTCCACGGCCTGCTGACCTACGCGTCCGCGTTCTCCGCGCCCATCACCGGTCCGCTCAGCGACCGCATCGGCCATCGCCCCGTGCTCATCGTCGTCAGCCTTGGACTTGCCGCGCTCACGATGAGCTACGCGTTCATCCACGACTACCACGTCCTGTTTCTTGTCGTCGTCGCGCACGGTTTGATCTGGTCGGGCTTGCTGTCGGCATCGGGCGCGTACATGACCGCGGCCATTCCGCCATCCCGGCGCGGCGAGGGGCTCGGCTATTGGGGACTGGCGAACGTGCTCGCCTTCGGCGCGGCGCCCATCCTCGGCTTCTGGGTGTACCACCACGGCTGGGTCACGCTCTGCGTCGAGATGACGGCGCTCAACGTCCTGATGGCGGTCATCGCCTGGCTGCTGCCCGACGATCGCGCGGAGGCGGAAGCCGCGCGGCGCGAACTGGCCGCGGCGGACGGCGTGATCTCCGGCGCGCTGTTCTCCGGCATCCACAACGCGATCGCCTGGCGCGTGCTGCTCCTGGCCATCGGCATGAGCGTGCTCTCGCTCGGCTACGGCGCGATCACCAGCTTCACGTCTCTCTTCGCCGACGCGCAGGGCATCGCGCCACGCAGCCTGTTTCTGACGGTGATGGCGGCGGCCACGGTGATCGGGCGGTTGACGATCGGTCGCGCACTCGATCGCATCGGCCATCGGCGCGTGCTCTTGCCGAGCCTCATCGCGCCGTCGATTGGGCTGTTCCTGCTCGCCGTGGCGAGCGGCCGCGGCTTGTTCATCACGTCGGCGATCGTCTTCGGCGTGGGATTCGGCCTGATGTATCCGGCGTATGCCGCCTACATCATGAGCCACGTCGCGCCATCGCGTCGCGGCGCCGCGTTCGGTGCGATCCTCGCGGCGTTCGACGCGGGCATCGGCACGGGCGCGTCGCTCATGGGCTGGGTCATCTCGGCCTACGGCTTCCGCGCGGCTTTCGCGTTCACTGGCGTGGCCGGGCTGCTCTCACTCCCGTATTTCCTACTCGCCGAACGACGCCTCGGTTTTGCGGCGCGGGCGCGTTAAAGAAGCTGACACCGCAAGCCCCCGAGCGGAGCGAGGGCGGCGAAGCGATCAAGAGAAGTCCGCGAAGCCCGCGACGGAGGAGCGGCGCTGAGCGGGCGAGCGGGGGTGGGACCCCGCGAGCGAGTAGAAAAAAAGACGGCTCTTACGCCGCCTGTGCGCGGCTGAA
>CALFMR010000324.1 GCA_937880585.1 uncultured Acidobacteriota bacterium | reverse complement strand
CTCGTACCGCTGCCCTTGTCGGCGAGACGCATGGTCCATACAGCCGATTTGAAGAGCGGCGAATTCACGAGCTGGACCTGGCTCTCATCGTCACCGACCGCGATCACCTGATATTCCGAACGCTTGCCTTCGCGTCCGTGGCGGGAGGGACCGATGGTCACGAATTTCGCGCCGACCGCAAACGGCGACGTGCAGATGACCTTGCTCACCGATCGATCCCAGCGCACGGGGCTGTCGGCATCGGCGAAGAAGGCGCGCACCTGGTCGAGTGGCCGGTCGATCAACAGCTCGGCGTCAAGGTGAAATCGTGGCATCCCACAGACCTTATCAGGGAGCCATGGTCGTACGTCTGCGCTACTCGAACGGCGGTCGGCGGATGGTGCGCGTCAGAGCGCACGCGTCCGGGCGGGACCGCCGTCCGTCTCTTGCCGAACACGGCTCTCCCCCTCGAGACTCGCCGTTCGGCAACGCGAGTTGACAACCTTCCAGCCCATTGCTACCTTGTCATGACAAGGTAGCTAGCCACGACATGGTCGACGCCGACAAGTTCACCGCGATCCGGAAGGGACTGCTCGAGTTCCTGATCCTCAAGATCGTCGCAGGCGAGAAGGTGTACGTCGCCGACATGCTCAAGAAGCTCAGCACGACCGAGTTCGCGACGCAGGAGGGCACGCTCTATCCGCTCCTCAGCAAGATGCGCCGCGAAGGGCTCGTCGACTACGAGTGGCGCGAGTCCGACGCAGGCCCGCCGCGCAAGTACTACGGCCTGACCGCGAAGGGCCGGGCCCAGCTCGCGGACCTCGACGAGTACTGGAAGACCATCAACACCACGATCAGTCAGTTGGGGCGCTAAGCCATGCAGAAGGTCATCACCGTCAACCTGAACGGCGCCGCCTATCAACTCGAGGAGAGCGCCTATGGCGCGCTCGTCGCCTACCTCGACCGCGCGTCGGCCACGCTCGCCGACAACCCGGATCGCGCCGAGATCATGGCCGATCTCGAGCAGGCGATTGCCGACAAGTGCCAGCGGCATCTCGGCGCGCACAAGAACGTCATCGCGTCGGCGGAGATCGACGAGGTCCTGAAGGAGATGGGCCCGGTCGATCCGCCCGCAGGCGAGGCGGCCGACGCGGGTGATGCCTCATCGAATTCGCGTGACGACGCGCACGCCGGCGCGGCGCCGAAGCGGCTGTACCAGATCCGCGAAGGCGCAATGTTCAGCGGCGTCTGCACGGGTCTCGCCGCCTACTTCAACATCGACGTCACGATCGTCCGCATCGTCTTCGTCATTCTGGCGATCGCGACGCAGGGCATCTGGGTGCTCGTCTACCTCATCCTGATGTTCGTCATCCCCCACGCGGACACGTCCGAAGAGCGCGCCGCCGCGCACGGACTGCCCTTCAATGCGCGCGAGCTCATCGATCGCGCGCGCCAGAACCTGAGGGAGGGACAGACGTGGGGCCGACGCCACTGGCAGCAGAGCCGCGCCCGCCACGAGGCGCGCCGTGCGCGGGCGCGTGAACGTCGCCGCTGGCGCCAGGCCGAGCGCGATCGCCAGTATCAATGGTGGACGCCACCACCGCGTCCACCGATGGGCTACGCGGCGCACGTGGGCCTCGGCCTGCTCATGCCACTCTTCGTGCTCGTGAGCGTCGTCGGTCTCCTCGCGCTCGCCTTCGTCGTCGTCTCGCTCGTCAACACGCACGCCGTGCTCGGCTGGACGCTGCCGCCGGACATCCCGGTGTGGGCGGCGCTTCTCGGCGCGTTCGTTCTCTACTTGATGGTCATGGCGCCGTTCCACGCCGCGCGTCATGCGGCACGACAGACCTACGGCTGGTACGCGGCGTGGGACGGCCTGCTGTGGCTCGCCGTCATCGGTGTAATGATCTGGATCGCGTCGACGCACGGTCCCGAGATCCGCGACGTCCTGCGCCGCTTCTTCCAGAACCTGCCCGATGTGTGGCACGGACTGCAACGATCGACCGACTCATTGCTCAACGCTGGCACGCGTGTGGGGTTGCGGCTGAGAGCGCTCTGACAAGTCAGAAGTTTGAAGCCAGAAGCCAGAAGTCGATGAACCCGACGGTGCCGAAGTGCGCGCTGTGAAACGCACGGGACCGACTCGCGGTGCGTCAGGCGGACGCCGCGTCTGATGGCAGCCCCATCCTTGCGGCAAGCGCCGGCCAGTGTGGGCTCGCGCGTAGCTCGCGCGTGAACCAGGCACGCGCGTTGAAAATCACCCACAGATCGCGCTGATCGATTGCGCGGGCCCACCAGCGCGCCGCGGCTTCGATGTCGCCGGTCATCACGGCGTGGACGACGAGCCCGGTGGCAGCGCCTGGCGCGTCGGGTGTCGCCGTCAGCCGGCCGACGATCTCGTCCGCGCGCACGCGCTCCCCCGACAGATCCAGGAGCGCCGCGAACATGCCCGACGTTCGGGCATGCCAGGGAACCAACCGATGACCGGCCTCGATGAGCGCCAGCGCCTTGCTCGTCTGCCCGGTTGCCCAATTGGCTTCCGCGCCGTACAGTTGCCCGATCCATTGGGACGGATCGCGCGCGAGGATCTCGCGCGTCTCATCGATGACCGCCGTGTGATCGCCAGCCAGGCCGTGCAGGTGCGCGCGCGACGTGCGCCACGCGACGTTCAGCGGATCGGCCTGCACGGACTCGCCGACGAGCGCGATGGCCTCGGCAAAGCGTCCGAACGGCGCGAGCCAGAACGTCGCGTAGCACCAGCGTGCTTCAGCTTCGGCGCCGTGGCGCTCGGCGAGCGACGCGGCGAACTGACGCTCCGCGTGCGCCCAGTCGTAGTCGAAGGCGGCCGAGACAATGCCGCGCAGGGCCTCGCCTCGCGGCGTCACGCGCCCGAGCCCGGCCGCCGCCTGCACTTCATCCCGCACCACCGCGGCAGCATCACCGCTGCGCTCGAGGCCGAAGTACCAAAGGAGCACGTGGCAGCTCGCGAGCTCCAGATGCGGCTCCGCGTAGCCGGGATCGAGCGCGATCGATCGCGCGAAGGCGTCGACGGCCTGCGGCAGACGGTCGCGGATCTCGAGCAGCAGATGCCGGCCTTCCAGAAAGGCGTCATAGGCGGGCAGCGCCGGACGGTAGCGCGCCGGGGCCGGCGGCTTCGGCACGAGCTTCAGCCGAAGGGCGTCCGAGATCGCCGCGGCGATCTCGTCCTGCACGGCGAACACGTCGGTGAGCTCGCGATCGAAGCGCTCGGACCACAGATGGTAGCCGTCGGCGGCATTGATGAGCTGCGCCGTGACGCGAATCCGCCTGCCCGCGCGCCGGACGCTGCCCTCGAGTACATGGCCGACACCGAGCGTCTCGCCGATCGCGCGCACGTCTTCGTCTCGGCCGCGAAAGGCGAACGACGACGTCCGCGCGGTAACCTGCAGTCCGGGCGTCCGTGCCAACGCGTTGAGAATCTCTTCCGCCAGTCCGTCGCCGAAGTAATCGTCGTCGCGGTCGCCGCCGAAATTCGCGAACGGCAGCACCGCGATCGACGGACGGGTCGGCGCCTCCCCAGCCGCGTCGACGCGATCGAGCGCACCAATCAGATCCGTCGCCGATTGGTACCGTTCCGCGGGGCGCTTGCGCAGGCACCGGACCACGACGCCGCGCAGGCCAGGCGGCGCGTCGATCGGATCCGGCTCGTCGTGCAGGATCGCGCCGAGGGTTTCGACGAAGGTCGGCCGCTCGAACGCGGAGCGGCCGCTGAGCACCTCGTACAGCACCGCGCCAAGCGCAAAGAGATCCGATCGCGCGTCGACCGGCCCGCCCGACGCTTGTTCCGGAGCCATGTAGGCTGCCGTGCCCACGATCGTCCCGGCCGACGTCACGGTCGCCGTCGGCGCCTCCGCGCCATCGCTCGCCGGCCCGACCATCCGCGCCACGCCGAAGTCGAGCAGCTTGATGCCGGCGTCGGTCACGAGGATATTCGCCGGCTTCAGGTCGCGATGGACGATGCCGCGCGCGTGCGCGGCCTGGAGGGCAGATGCCGTCTGACGCGCGTAGCGGACGGCGAGTGCCGGTGCGATCGGCCCGCGGAGCGGCTGTCCGTCGACGTACTCCATGACGAGGTAGTCCGGCCCGGCGTCGTAGAGCGTGCAGATGTGCGGATGGTTGAGCGCGGCGACCGCGCGCGCCTCGCGCGCGAGACGTCCGGCGTCGGCCCCGTGAACGAACTTGAGCGCGACGGTCCGCCCAAGCCTGGTGTCGGCGGCGCGATAGACCTCGCCCATGCCGCCGCGTCCGACGAGTGCCTGGATTTCGTACGGACCGACGCGCTCGCCGACCGTATGCGCGGGACCACCAGTCATGAGTCGCGCGGCGCGGCGCGCGTCAGGCTCATCCAGTCGCGGGCCAGGATCATGCCGGCGGAGGATTCTATCCGAAGGGCGCGGCGCAACTCGACGCGTGGGACGCGTCAGTGGGCGTGCGACAACGCGGGCACGCGCGACTCGAGGCCGAGCCCTTCATCCAG
The DNA here is from genome assembly GCA_937880585.1 of uncultured Acidobacteriota bacterium. Classification (GTDB taxonomy): domain Bacteria; phylum Acidobacteriota; class Vicinamibacteria; order Vicinamibacterales; family SCN-69-37; genus CALFMR01. The sequence continues at coordinate 28,844 of CALFMR010000324.1, read as the reverse complement.
CCCGAAGTGCACGTTCATCGCCTGCACGGCCGCACCGCTCGCGCCTTTGCCGAGGTTGTCGAGCCGGCCGATGAGCAACGCCTGCGACGCGTTGCCGAAGACGAAGAGGTCGACGACGTTCGTGTCGTTCGACGCCTGCACGTCGAAACCACGCGCGAGCGTGTCGGGATCGTCGAGCGCCTGCACGCGCACGAAGCGCTCGCCGGCGTAGCGGCGTTCGATCGCGGCGTGTACGTCGCGCGCGGTCGTGCCCGGCGCGAACGCCGACAGGTGCAGGGGGACGGTGACCGCCAGCCCCTTGTAGTAGTTGCTGACGACCGGCAGGAACGCCGGCGGCACCGTGAGGCCCGCGTGCATCGTCATTTCGGGCAGATGCTTGTGCGCGAGCGTGAGCGCGTACGGACGCGGCGCGGTGAGTACCGGATCGCCGCTCTGCTCGTACTGCTCGATCATCTTCCGCCCGCCGCCCGAGTAGCCGGTGATCGACGTCGCCGTCACCGGATGCGACGCCGGCAACAGGCCCGCATCGACGAGCGGCCGTACGAGCAGGATGAACGCGGTCGAGTGACAGCCGGGATTGGCGATGCGCGTCGACGCGCGGATGCGCGCGCGCTGATCGGGCGCAAGCTCCGGCAGCCCGAACACCCAGTCAGGCGACGTCCGGTGCGCGGTGCTCGCGTCGATGAGACACGTCTTCGGATTCGTGACGAGCGCCGCCGCCTCGCGGGCGGCCGCGTCGGGCAGACACAGAAACGCGACGTCGGCCGCGTTCAGCAGCCGCGCGCGTTCAGCCGGGTCCTTGCGTTTGTCCGGGTCGATGCGGAGGACCTCGATGTCGTCGCGCCCCGCGAGCACGTCGCGAATGCGCAGCCCCGTGGTGCCTTCCTGCCCATCGACGAACGCCATCCGCCTCGTCACTGATGCCCTCCGATATCACTTACGTTAGCACGGCGGACTTGGAGCAGGCCGGCGAGTCGAGCCATGATGCGAGCGTGAACGCCGTTCAAACGAGGCGCGCGGTGCCGCGCCGCCCGGGCGCGTCGCACGCGACCTGCTATGCGTTCGGCGCCGCGCGTGTCGACGTCGAATCGAGCTCGGCTGATGCCGGCCGATGGCTGGAGGAGTTCCTCACGCCGTGGATGGCGACAACGCGCACTGGAGCGGCCGATGTCGTCGTGCGCTTCGACTCGTCACTCGACGCCTTCGCCGCCCTTCGGCTCCAACGTGCGACGACGCCAACTCGCCTCGTGCCTTGCTTCGCGCTCGATCGCCGCGTCGTCACGCTGCCGGGATGGAACGATGGCGACGCGATCGTCGTTGCGGACGACGAGATCGACTGCGGTTATCGCGTGACGCGCGATCGCATCGACGTCGTCGCGCCACCCGACGCGCGGCGCGCACGTATCGGCCTCATGCGCGTCGTGCGCGAACGGCTGACGTCGGTGAGCGCGTCGATCGAGACATGCCTCGACCTGCACGCCGCGGCGTTCGACGTGGGCGGACGCGCAGTCATCGTTGCCGGTCCGCGGCGCGCGGGCAAGACATCGCTGCTCTGCCACGCGCTGGCGTCAGGCCGCACGGGTCTCATCGCGAATGATCGCGTCGTCGTCCGTCTGGACGGTGACGAGGCGACAACCGCCCACGGTGTGCCGACGCTCGTTGCCATCCGGCCGGCCACGTTGTCGTCGTTCCCGATGCTGCGGATCGCGCCGGACGAGCGGCCAGCGCTGCGGCACTCCACCGAAGCTGAAGATGACGCGGCCAACGTGCCAGCGAGCGGACGAGACTTCTCGCTGGCGCCGCGGCAGCTCGCCGCGCGGCTTGGCGCGCCGTGCGTCGCCCACGTGCCGATTTCAGCCGTCGTCTTTCCAGAAATCGTCGACGACGAGTCGACATGGACGACTGACACGGTGTCCGAGATCGAAGGTCGCGCGCGTCTGGCCGCATGTGTGTACGGCTCGAGACATCAAGCAGTGAGGACGATCATCGCCAGCATAGGGGGCGTCGCGCCCGACGCGGCGCCCGCTGACGACCCGACGCGCGGCTTCGTCGCGCGCCTCGCGGCGAGCGCCCGACTGGTCCGCCTCCGCCTCGGACGACGCGCCTACGACCGGCCAGCCGGCGCGTGGCTCGACGCGATCGAGACTGCCTGAGGCGTGACGTGGACCCGACAAACCTTTCGACCGACGCCGATCTCGCGGCGGCGATCGCGCACGCCGGCCTGGACGTGCGTCGCGTCGAAAACGTCACGACTGCCCACTTTCCAAACCATCGCCGCGCGACGTACCGCCTCGACCTGGCGTCCGGCGAGACGATCAAAGCGCGCGTCGTCGAAGACGACGCGATGGCGCGTCGAGTGTTCGAGATGCGACGGCGTCTGCCCGACGCGTTCGTGCCGGCGTTCGCGCGACACGGAGCCGTCCTCTTCGAGCGTTGGATCGCGGGCGATCTCCTGGGATCGGCACCGCCGCCTCACGCGCGCGTCGTAGAAGCCGCACGGCTGCTCGCGCGCGTCCACGCCAAGCGATGGTCTGACGCCGGCACGTCGGCGTGGCGGGCCAGCACGACCGCGCGCCGCGAAGCCGCGGTACGCGGCCTCGAACGGCTCGCGAATGCGGCGGCCATCGACGCACACGAGGCCGCGCGGCTGACCGACGCCGTGTCGCGCGCCGATCCCCACGAGGCGCCCGTCGGACTGACGCACCTCGACTTCTGCGGCGAGAACATGCTCGTCGACGCCACCGGCCGCCTGCGCGTGTTCGACAACGAGCGCGTCGGCATCGACCATCTCGGTTTCGATCTCGCACGAACGTGGTACCGCTGGGACCTGCCGTCCGACGGCTGGTCGGCGTTCGTTCAAGCCTACGCGCCAGACGTGCCCGCCGACGTCGCGCTGCCCAACTTCGGCTTCTGGGCCGTCGTCGTTCTCGTCCACAGCGCGTGCCTGCGGCTGGACGCGGCGCATCCGCGCGTGTCGCATCCGATCGATCGGCTTCGACGACTGGCTCACGGCGAAGCCATCCCGCTCCCATGACCGGTCCCGTCGTCCTTTTCACGATGGGCGAACGCGGACATTTCGCGCGGCTGCTGCCCGTCATCGACGGCCTCGCGCGCGCCGGGGCCGCGCCGTACGTCTTCACCGGCCGGCCGTGTCAGACCGAGATCGAACGCGCCGGAGGACGCTTCGTTGATCTGTTCGCCGGGCATACGCTGGACGAAGCCGACGCGACATCGCTTCCTTTGGCCTCGCGGTCGGTGACGTTTGCGGGGCGCTTCGGCGCCGAGATCGCCGATCAAGCCCGCGCGCTCGGGCCGTCGCTCGTCCTGCACGACACGTTCGCGGTGATCGGAACGGTCGTCGCCCGCTGCCTCGGGCTCCCCCGCGTGAACGTCTGCGCCGGCCACAACGTCGCCCCGCAGCCGACGATCGCGGCGCTCGAACACGACCCGCGCGTGCGCGTGTCGGACGCATGTTTTGCCGCCGTGCGGCGCCTTCGCGACGAGCACGGCCTCGCCGATGCGTCGCCGTTCTCGTACGTGTCGGGCGTCAGTCCCGACCTCAACCTGTACTGCGAACCGCCGCAATTCCTGCGGCCCGACGAGCGACGTCCGTTCGAGCCGCTGGCGTTCATCGGATCGCTCTGGCCGGACGGCGTCGCGCGCGAACCGCGTGCGGCGACGCGCTTCAGCGGCCGGCCCGGCGTGTCGACGCGCATCTACGCGTCGTTCGGGACAATCATCTGGCGCTATTACACGGACGCGGCTATCGACGCGCTCATCGCCCTGAAGACGGCAATCGCCCATCGTCCGGATGTCGAAGCGGTCGTCAGCCTCGGCGGCGCCGGTCCGTCGGATGCGGCCGCGTGGCTCTCGACGCCGAACGTGCGCGTCGAATCGTACGTTGACCAGTGGCAGGTGCTGAGCGAGGCGACCGTCTACGTCACGCACCACGGCCTCAACTCGACGCACGAAGCCATCTATCACCGCGTGCCGATGGTGGCCTATCCCTTCTTTTTCGATCAGCCGGCGCTCGCCGCGCGCTGCATCGAGCTGGGCCTCTCGGTACCGCTCGCCGACTCGCCTCGCGGCCGCGTCACGCCCGACGCCGTTCTCGCCGCGCTCGATCGCGTGGCCGCGACGCGCGCGTCGATGGACGCGGCGCTCGACGCCGCGCGTGGGTGGGAGGAAGAGACGATTCGCGGGCGCCCGACCGTCATCCGCCGCGTTCTCGCGCTGGCGAAATGATCCCGTCGAGTCTGCCGGAGCGACAAGCGTCCCGCCGTCCGCGTCGCGTGTCGCGCGACGATTCAGATCCGTCGACGAGCCGCCGGCGGCGGGCCGCGATGGACACCGAGGCGAAATGGCAGCGACACGGCCCACCAGAGTAGCCATCTGATCCACCCAGCATCGTAGGCGCGCGCCACCCATCGCTTGTTGCCGAAATTCGCGATTACCGGTGGCAGGACGAATGGCACGTCTGTCGGCGTGCCGGCTGCGCGACGCCCGCTGGCGGTCAATGCTCGATCGAGGCGCGGCGCGAGATCGCGCGCGTCCGCCACATCGAGACAGAGCGACAGCACGTCGACGAGCGGCCCGTGGGTGCCTTCCCCGCGTGCGCGACCGAAGACGGCCTCCCAATCGAGATCGGTGTCGGCCGCGGCCACGAGTTGGACGAGGTCGACGACGTTCTTGGCTTTCGGCCGTCCGCGTTCGACATCGCGTAGAAAGGACAGCGCGCCGAACACGATGTCGTGCTCGGCGTCGAGCACGGCGTAGCCGCGACCGCCGACCGTCCATTCGCCACGCGAGGACCAGAGCCGCCGCTCGTCGACCTGCACGGGCGGGTGACGCGACAGACACCAGTGCAGGTCGAGATAGGTCCGCGCGTCGGCGTAATCGAAGGCATGAACGAACCATGCGGTCAGCGCCTCGCTGCCGAGGACGCGTGATCGGCGCGCGTACCCGATCGACGTGAGCCGTTCGGACGCGCGGGCGCGATCGGCGCGGCGGACGAGCAGATCGAGGTCGACGAACTCACGCCCCGCCGGATCGCCGTAGAAGCGCGCGGCAAGATACGGCCCCTTGAGCAGAATGAATGACAGGCCCGCCGCAGCAAAGGTGTCCGTGATGTGCGCGAGCGCGTCGATCTGCGCCGCCGTGCGGACGGCCTGACGTTCGGCGCGGGCGCGAAGCGCGTCGAGGTACGAGTCGGAAAGGACGAACGGTGCGCCGGATGGCAACGCGGACCACCCGCGGAACAGGACGACGCCCAAGCCTTCAGCGAGCGCGCGATCGGCGAGATCGTCGAACGGCGCCGTGCGCGCCTCAGCGAGCCGCACGGCGGCGGCCCTATCGCCTCGGGCAAGGCGCAGGACCAAGCGAATGTCGTCCGCGGTCATGAAACACGACGCGTGGGCGGCCGCACGCCGACACTGTAGTCGATCCGACGCTGCGCGCTGGCGGACCGCGGGCGCCGCGCCGGGAGCCGGCAGGCGCACGTACAATACGGACCGACGCGCCCGTAGCTCATCTGGATAGAGCACCGACCTTCTAAGTCGGGGGTAGCTGGTTCGAGTCCAGCCGGGCGCGCCACTCCCGCAGCCGTCGCTTCGCAGGCCTCACGAAAATACTGTCTCGACCCGATATTGCCAGTGCGCGCCTGACCCGACACGCACGATGTCATGCCGTTCGACACCTCCACCATCCGATCGTCCACTCACCCCTCTTCATCTCGTGCTCATTGGCGTCTCCGCCGATCGGGCGTCTTCATTGCGGCGCTGGCCGCCACGGGCGCGCTCACTCTTTGCGGTGATGCGGCCGCGCAAAGCCTGCGCGGCAGCCCGGCCTCGCTCGATCAGCAGAATCGTCACGCACGGATGAACGACTTCACGTATCTCCACAGCCGCAGCCAGCTCGGCCGTTTCGTCGACGCCGGCCTGCTCGTGCCGATCAAAGGCAACGCCAACTACCAGCTGCACGGCGTGTCGTTTCCCGTCGCACGGCCGGAAGTGCGGCTGTTCATCGAGCGGCTATCGCGCGAATATCGCAGCACGTGCGGCGAGCCGCTGGTCGTGACGAGCCTCACGCGCCCGACCGCGTTCCAGCCCGCCAATGCCTCGCCGCGATCGGTCCATCCGACCGGCATGGCCATCGATCTGCGGCGGCCCGCCGATGGGTCGTGCCGCGCGTGGCTGGCGTCGACGCTGCTGTACCTCGAACGGCAGCACACGCTCGAAGCCACGCTCGAACACTATCCGCCGCACTTCCACGTCGCGATCTTCCCCGAGTCCTACGTCAACTACGTGGCGACGACGACCAAGCGGCCGACCGAGCACGTGCTGGCCGATGCGGCGGACAGCCGCTCGCACACGGTGCAGCACGGCGACACGCTCTGGAGCATCGCGCACGAATACGACACGTCGGCCGCGGCGTTGCGCCGCGCGAACGACCTGCACTCGTCGACGATCCATCCCGGACAGGTGATCGTCATCCCGAGACGGACGTCGCAGTCATCCTGACGCGCGCGGCGCCGGCGGACGCGGAGCGCGCTACCCGCGTTCGGCTGCCATCGCGCTCTCGAAACCGCGAAGCGGGCGCAGCGGGCCGATGCCGAACACGATCAGCAGCGCCACGATGAGCGGAATGATGCCGTAGCCGATGAAGACGGGCGTGTAGCCGTAGCGATCGATCAAGAGCCCGCTCAGCCAACTGAACAGCATCCCGCCGAAGCCGCTGCCCATGCTCGCCAGGCCCCACACGGACGCGACCATGTTCTTCGGCACGACGTCGGCGGGAAACGCGAGCGCATTGGCGTTGTAGCTCGTGTAGCCGAACGTCGCGATCGAGATGAACGCAATCGACACCCACACGTTCGTCGTCATGATGGCGGGAATCGCCGACATCATCAGCACGCAGCTCGCCGCGACCATGCCCTTGCGCGCGACCTCGGACCGCATGCCACCGGCAACGAGCCGGCCCGTGATCCAGCCGCCGATGATATTGCCCGCGTCGGCGGTGACGAACGGGATCCACGCCGTCATGCCGATCGACGCCAGATCGAAGTGATAAACGCTGCTGAGGTACTGCGGGAACCAGAAAATGTAGAAATACCAGACCGGATCGACGAACACCTTCGCGAGCGTGAACACGCTGACGAACCGCGTGCGGAACAGCCGCCAAGCCGGCGCGGGCGGAGCGGAGACCTCGGCTTCGAGGCCAGGCGGCGTGCGATAGACACGCCACCAGACGAAGAGCCACACGTAGCCGGTCAGGCCAACGAGGAAAAAGGCCGCGGGCCAGCCGTGACGGAGGACGAGCCAGGCGACGAGCGGCGGCGCGGCAATGGCCCCAATCGCGGCGCCGCTATTGAAGATGCCGCCGGCGAGCGCGCGTTCCTCCGCCGGAAACCACTCGGTCGCTACCTTCACGCCCGCCGGCCAGTTGCCCGCCTCGCCGATGCCGAGCAGGAACCGATACGAGGCGAGCGACCACGGTCCGACGGCGAAGGTGTGCAGCAGGGCGGCCGTCGACCACCATGCCATCGACAGCGCGTAGCCGACCTTCGTGCCGAGCCGATCGATGATCGGGCCGCTCACGCCGTTCGACACCGCATACGCCAGGAGGAACGCGGCCAGCACGTAGCCGTAGGCCTCGTTGCTCATGTGGAACTCGGCCCGGATGGCCGGCGCGACCACCGACAGGGTCTGTCGATCGAGGTAGTTGACGAGCGTCGCGAAGAACGCGAGCGCGATCATCATCCACCGCGCGCGGAGTCGCGGTGGCGTCGGTCGTGCGGAAACAGCGGGCGGCGTCACACGCCGGCATACTACCTGCAAACGTCATCTTATTTGCAGGGCGCTGGGGCCCCACCCCCAGCGCTACGCGCTTCGCCGCCCTCGCTCCGCTCGGGGGCTCGCGGCGTCATCTCTTGTTTTGTTTCTGTCCCCTGATCCCTGCCCCCTGATCCCTGATCTCTATTTCCATCTTCCGGATGACGTCGACGACGAGATCGGGCTGGTCGAGTGGAATCCAATGCCCGCTGTTCGACGCGACGACGTGGCGGCCGCGCGTCGAGAGGCGCGCGAGCGCGTCCTGCTGGCGGATCCGGTAGTCGCCGGGATCGGTGGACGAGATCGTCACGAGCGGCAGGTCGCCGTAACCGCCGGCGGCGGTGGCCAGCGTCTCGGCGGCGCTCGTCGAGATGTTCTCGATCTGGCTGCCGAGCGCCTCGTAGAACTTCGCCTGCGACCAGAACCGCCGCAGCGGCCCGCGCGTGCCGGCCGGCAGCTTGAGCATCGGCGCCCACAGCCCGTCGCGCCGCGTGACGGCACCGCGCGAGACGAGGCGCACGAGCCGCCACGCCGGCGTGAGCGCGCCCATGCCGACGAGCGTGGCGACAAGCCGCGCGATCCCGAGACGCGCCGCGACGTATCCCCGCCGGCACAACCGGACGCCCTGATCGATCGCCATCTGTTCCTTCGGCGCCGGACGGACCCAATCCTCCGGCTGCGCGGGATCGACGAGCACGAGCCCGGCCGTGAGCTCCGGCCACCGGCCGGCGAACACGCGCATGACGAGACCGCCGAACGAGTGACCGACGAGCAGGTACGGCGGCGCCTCGCCAGCGTTCTCGAGCAGCACGCGCAGCTCCTCGGCGATGCGGCCGGCCGTGCGCGGCAGCGGTCCGCGCGCGCTCCAGCCGAGACCGGCGCGGTCGTACGAACACGTGCGCGCGAAGCGCGCGACCGCGTCTTGCACGAGCAGCCAACTCAACGACGTCGCCCCGAGCGCCGCGTCGAGGACGACGACCGGCCCGCCGGATCCGACGGCATGCAGGTAGAGACGGACGCCGCCGGCGTCGATCAGGCGGCCCGGCGCGTCGCGCAGCGAAGCGAGCGGCATCGTCTGTTATCGTGCCATGCCCTTTGGCGCGGCGGCCGTGCGCGGCGTCAACGCAGCGCGCGGGCGCGGCGTGGTGGCAAGATATCCCCGGGCGCCGCTCGCGCGCGCCACGTACGGACGAACAAGGAGACAGATGGCGGACTCACTCGATCTCAGCGGCAAGGTCGCACTCATCACGGGCGCCTCGTCGGGCATTGGCGCGGCCACGGCGGAGCTCTTCGCATCGCTCGGCGCGCCGGTGGCCATTGGCTACCATCGGAACAAGAAAGGCGCCGAGGCCACGCGCGATCGCATCGCGAAGGCCGGCGGCACGGTCATCGCGATCGAAGCCGACGTGCGCCAGCCGGCCGACATCGACCGGCTGGTCCGCGAGACGACCTCCGCGCTCGGTTCGATCGACATCCTGGTCAACAACGCCGGATCGCTCGTCGAACGGTTCGCGCTGGCCGAGGCGACCGAGGCGAAGCTCGACGAGATCTTCGCGCTGAACTTGAACAGCGCGGTGCTCGCCGCCAAGGCCGTGGCGCCGTCGATGATCGCGAAGAAGGCGGGCGCCATCGTCAACGTCGTGTCGATCGCCGGCCACACGGGCGGCGGCCCGGGCGCCGGCGCGTACGCGGCGGCCAAGGCCGCGCTCACGGCGTACACGAAGTCGATGGCGAAGGAGCTGGCGCCGCACGGCGTACGCGTCAACGGCATCGCGCCGGGGGTCATCGACACGCCGTTTCACGAGGTGTTCTCGACGCCGGCGATGATCAAGGCCTTCATCGCGCAGATCCCGATCGGCCGGCTGGGCACGTCGATGGAATGCGCGCGCGTCATCGCGTTCCTTGCCTCCCCGGCGGCCAGCTACATCGTCGGCGAGACGGTGGAGGTGAACGGCGGCCAGTTGATGCGCTGACCCGCCGCGGCACGGGTGCGCGGACGCGTCAAAGGCAACTCCAAGTTGCTTTTGACGGCGGTTGCGATAGAGTGGGGGCTCGGCCCGCCCGTTCGCCGCTCGTCATGCCCACTGCCGCCCGCCGTTCGACCGTGCACCCGCGTCCGGGGGGCCGCAGTGCGCGCGTCGTCGCCGCCGTCCTGCGGGCGACGCTCGCCGAGCTCGGCCGCGTCGGCTACGCGCGCCTGCGGGTCGACGACGTCGCGGCCCGATCGGGCGTGAACAAGACGACCATTTACCGCCGCTGGCCGGAAAAGGCCGGGCTCGTCTGCGCGGCGCTCAAGACCGTCGGCGGATCGCCCGAGGTGCCCGACACCGGGGACGTGCGGTCCGATCTCATCGCCAGCTTCAAGACCGCCATGCGCGGCTGGGCCACCGAACGCGGCCGCGGCCTGGTGCTCGTGCTGACCACCGAGCGCGCGGATCCGACCGTGGACCGGCTGTCGCGGAGCGTCCGCGAGCGCTATCGCGTCGCACGGCACGCCATTCTGGAGCGGGCCGTCTCGCGCGGACAACTGCCCGCCGGGGCGGACCTGGACCTGCTCCTCGACGTCATGACGGGCGCGGTGTTGACGCGCATCCGCCAGCGTCCCGGACCGCTCGACAGCGCGTGGCTCGTGCGCGTCATCGACTTCACGCTGGCCGCCGCGGGCGCGGCGCCGGCGTCATCATCGGCCAGTCGTCAGCCTCGTCATCCCCGCACGCATCGGACTCGATCGGACACCGTTTCATGACCGTCGTCGTTCCTCCTCGCATTCATGGCGTCATTCATCGTCTTGCTCTCTTCACCGCGGTCGCCGGGTTCGCACTGACCGCCGCGTGCCAGCGCGGATCGCCAGGCCGCGCCGCCGCGCCGAGCCATCCGCCGACCATGACGGTCGTCCAGGTGCAGCCGGAGTCGGTCACGCTCACGACCGACTGGCTCGCCACGCTCGACGGCTACGTCAACGCGGAAGTCCGGCCGCAGGTGACCGGCTACCTCGTCAAACGTCTGTATCGCGAAGGGTCGCGCGTGAAGAAAGGCGACGTGCTCTTCGAGATCGATCCGCGGCCGTTCGACGCCGTGCTCGCGCAGGCGAAGGCGAAACTTGGCGAATCGCAGGCGCAGCTCAGCAAGGCGGACCGCGACGTCGCACGCGACACGCCGCTCGCCGAGCAGCACGCGATCGCGCAGAGCCAGCTCGACGACGACCGCGAGGCCCGCGCGGCGGCCGCCGCGACCGTGCAATCGGCGCAGGCCGCGGTCGATGCCGCGGCGCTGAACGTGTCCTTCACGAAAGTCACGTCGCTCATCGACGGCGTCGCGGCCATCGCATCAGCGCAGATCGGCGACCTCGTCGGCCCAACGACGGTGTTGACGACGGTCTCGCAGGTCGATCCGATCAAGGCGTATTTCCCGCTGAGCGAGCGCGAATATCTGCCGCTCGCGAGCCGCCTCAACCGTGGCACGCCGGGCCGGCTCTGGAACAACGACGACGGGCTGACGCTCATTCTCGTGGACGGCAGCGTCTACCCGCGGCGCGGCCGCTTCCTCGCCGCCGACCGCAGCATCGACGCGAGCACGAGCACGATCCGCGTGAGCGCCGAGTTCCCGAATCCGAACGACACGCTGCGTCCCGGCCAGTTCGCGCGCGTGCGCGCCGCGACGCGCGTCATCACGGGCGCGCTCCTCGTGCCGCAGCGCGCCGTCAGCGAGCTGCAGGGCCTCTATCGTCTACGCGTCGTGGGATCCGATCGCACGGTCCGGCGCCGCGCGGTCACGGTCGGCGATCGCGTCGGCAGCCGCTGGATCGTGCAGAGCGGCCTGTCCGCCGGCGAAACGGTCGTCGTCGAAGGGCCGGACGTGCCCGACGGCACGGCGGTCACGACGGCGCCCTACGCGCCAGCCGTCGCGGAGCGCTGACCTCGTGTCGCGCTTTTTCATCGGGCGACCCATCGTCGCCATCGTCATCGCGATCGTCACGGTCCTCGGCGGCATCATCGCGCTCGAGGGCCTGCCCATCGCGCAGTTCCCGGAGATCGTGCCACCGCAGATCTTCGTCACCGGCACCTACACGGGCGCCGATGCCCTCACGATTGAGCAGTCGGTTGCCACGCCGCTCGAGCAGCAGATGAACGGCGTCGACAACATGCTCTACATGCAGTCGAACAACTCGAACGACGGCACGATGACGCTCACCGTCACGTTCGACGTCGAGACCGATCCGAACGTCGATCAGGTGAACGTCCAGAACCGCATGGCGCAGGCGCAGCCGAACCTGCCGACCGCGGTCAGCCAGTACGGCCTGACGATGCGCAAGTCGACCGGACTGCCGATGCTCATCATCGGCCTCTCGTCACCGAAGCACACCTACAACGCGGTCTTCCAGAGCAACTACGCGAACATCAACATCATCGACGCGCTCTACCGCGTGCCCGGCGTCGGCGAAGTACGCGTCTTCGGCGCGGGCGACTACGCGATGCGCATCTGGCTGCGGCCCGACGACCTGTCGCGGCTCGGCCTGACCGTGCCCGACGTGGCTCGCGCGGTGCAGCAGCAGAGCACCGTCAATCCGTCCGGGCAGATCGGCGCCGACCCGGTGCCGTCCGGCCAGGAGATGACCTACACGGTCCGCGCCCAGGGCCGGCTCGAGACGGCGGAAGAGTTCGGACACATCGTCGTGCGCGCCAATCCGGACGGGTCGCTCGTGCGGCTGTCCGACGTCGCGCGCGTGGAGCTCGGCGCGGTGAACTATCAGCTCATCGGCCGCATGAACGGCCAGCCCGGCTGCGCCATCGGCGTGTTCCAGGCGCCCGGGTCGAACGCGCTCGAAGTGGCCGACGGCGTCAAGCGCGTGATGACGGACATCGGCAGCCGCTTCCCGGACGACTTGCACTACGCCTACACACTGGACACGACACTCGCCGTGTCCGAAGGCATCCGCGAGATCGTCTGGACGCTCGGCGAGGCGATGCTGCTCGTCATCATCGTCGTCTACCTCTTCCTGCAGAGCTGGCGCGCGACGATCATTCCGATGGTCGCCGTACCCGTCTCGCTCATCGGCACGTTCGCGGTGTTCCCGCTGCTCGGCTTCTCGGTGAACACGCTGTCGCTCTTCGGCTTGGTGCTCGCGATCGGCCTCGTCGTCGACGACGCGATCGTGGTCGTCGAAGCCGTGGAGCATCACATCGAGCACGGGATGTCGCCGCGCGACGCGACGATCCGCGCGATGGACGAGGTGTCGGGACCTGTCGTCAGCATCGCGTTGATCCTCGCGTGCGTGTTCGTGCCCGTCGGCCTGATGCACGGCATCCAGGGCCGGCTGAACGAGCAGTTCGCGATCACGATCGCGGTCTCCGTCCTCATCTCCGCATTCAACGCGCTCACGCTGTCGCCGGCGCTCGCCGCCATCCTGCTCCGGCCGCGGACGCACCGGCGCTGGTCGGCGCGGTTCTTCGGCGCGTTCAACCGCGCGTTCGATCGCACGGCCACCGGCTACGTCCGCGCGAGCCGGCTCATCATCCGCAAGGCGTGGATCGGCGTGGCCGCCATCGCGCTCTTCATGGTCGCCGCCGGCTTCATCGGCCGCCGCCTGCCGACGAGCTTCGTGCCCGAGGAGGACTACGGTTACTTCCTCTTGAACGTCACGCTGCCGCCGGCCGCGTCGCTCGAGCGTACCGATGCGATCTGCCGCCAGATCGATGGCATCCTCGCCGCCACGCCGGGCATCGAGGGCTACAACACGATCGTCGGCTTCAGCCTGCTCACGCGCGTGACGTCGAGCAACAACGGCTTCTACTTCGTCGGCCTGCGGCCGTGGAGCGAGCGCACGCCGGCTGGGCTCGACGCGCGGACGATCGTCAACCGGCTGAACGCGCGGTTCGCCGCCGAGCTGTCCGAGGGCGTCGCGATCGCGGTCATGCCGCCGTCGATCCCCGGCCTCGGCGCGCAGGGCGGCTTCTCGATGTGGCTGCAGGATCGCAGCGGCGGGTCGATCGACTTCCTGAACGACAACCTGCAGCGATTCCTCGCCGCCGCGCGCAAGCGGCCGGAGCTCGTGAACGTCACGTCGCCGTTCAGCGCCGCCGTGCCGCAGGTGTTCCTCGACGTCGATCGCGACAAGGCGCTGAAGCAGGGCGTGCAGTTGCCGGACATCTACCAGACGCTGCAGGCGTATCTCGGCGGGCTCTTCGTCAATCAGTTCAACCGCTTCGGCCGGCAGTGGCGCGTGTTCCTGCAGGCCGAGGGCGCCGACCGCGACGACCCGTCGCGCATCGGCCGCTTCTACGTGCGCAACGGCGCGGGCGCGATGGTACCGCTCTCGTCGCTCGCGACGACGAGGCCGACGGCCGGACCGCAGTACACGAATCGCTTCAACGTGTATCGTGCCGTGCAGATCACCGGCGCCGCGGCAGCCGGCTACAGCTCGGGGCAGGCGCTCGACGCGCTCGAGTCGGTCGCGCAGGAGGTGCTGCCGCGCGAGATCGGCTACGACTGGTCGGATCTGTCCTATCAGGAGAAACGTGCGTCGGGCAGCGCCGCGCCCATCTTCGGGCTGTCACTGCTCTTCGTGTTCCTCGTGTTGGCGGCGCTCTACGAAAGCTGGTCGCTGCCCTTCTCGGTCCTGCTCTCGGTGCCGATCGCGGTCGTCGGCGCGTTCGGCGGCCTCGCGCTCAGGCACTTCGACCTCGACGTCTACGCGCAGATCGGGCTCGTCATGCTCGTCGGGCTCGCGGCCAAGAACGCGATCCTCATCGTCGAGTTCGCCAAGGCACGGCGCGAGCACGGACGCGGGCTCGTGGATGCCGCGCTCGAAGGCGCGCGCGTGCGGTTGCGGCCGATCCTGATGACGTCGTTCGCGTTCATCTGCGGCTGCCTCCCGCTCTGTCTGGCCCGAGGCGCGGGCGCGGCTTCGCGACAAATTCTCGGGACGGCCGTCGTCTTCGGCATGCTGCTCGCGACGGTCGTCGCCATTCTCTTCATCCCCATGCTGTACGTCGTCGTCGAACGTCTGTTCGCGCGCCGCGCGGTCGAGCCGACCGCGGCGCCCACCGATCCCGCGGAGAGTGCGTCGTGACGCCGCGCGCGTCGTTCGTCGCATTGGCGGCCGCGGCCGCCGTCACCGCGGCGTGCGCGTCCGCGCCGCCCGCATCTGACGTTCACGCGAACGTCCATCTGCCGTCGACGTTTGCCGATGCGCCGGCGACTACGTCCGGCCTGACGTCGATTGCCAATCAGGCGTGGTGGAGCGTCTTTCAGGACACCGAGCTGCAATCGCTCGTTCGATCCGCGTTGACGGCCAACACCGACGTCCGGCTGGCCGCCGTGCGCGTGCTCGAGGCGCAGGCGCAACTGGGCGTCGTGCGTGCGGACCAACGGCCCGTCGTGACCGCGACGGCCTCGGCCGGCGGCCAGCGTACGCCGGAGCTCGGCGATACGCCGGCGCGCACGGCCGGTGCCATCGCTCTCGAAGGATCCGCGTCGTGGGATCTCGATTTCTGGGGACAACTGCGATCGGCGTCGGCCGCGGCGCGCGCCGATCTGGTCGCCGCCGACTGGGGCCGACGCGCCGTCGTCACGACGCTCGTGAGCGAAGTCGCCGACAGCTACTTCTCGCTGCGTGCCCTCGACCTCGAGCTGGACATCGCGCAACGCACGCTCGATTCACGGCAATCGTCGCTGCAGCTCGCACAGGCGCGCGAAGCAGGCGGCGCGGCGTCGATGCTCGACGTCCGCCAGGCCGAACAGCTCGTCTACGATGCGACGAGCACCATGGCCGATCTCGAGCGCCAGATCGCGATCGAAGAGCACA
Organism: uncultured Acidobacteriota bacterium; assembly: GCA_937880585.1. GTDB lineage: Bacteria > Acidobacteriota > Vicinamibacteria > Vicinamibacterales > SCN-69-37 > CALFMR01. Next base: position 13,211 of record CALFMR010000324.1, on the reverse strand, counting down.
ACCTCGGCGTGCTCGTCGGCCAACCGGATTTGCAGGTAAAGCGCGGCGTGTCGCTCAACGCGCAGGTCATGCCGGCCGTGCCGGCTGGCCTGCCATCCGACCTGCTCGAACGACGTCCGGACGTCCGCGAGGCGGAAGCGCTCGTCACGGCCGCTGACGCGGAGCTCGCGTCAGCGCGCGCGGCGTTCTTTCCGCGGATCGCGTTGACTGGCGCGGGCGGCGTGGCCAGCACGGCGCTGACCTCGCTCTTCACGGGTGGCGCGGGATTATGGTCGGCGGCCGCGAACGCGCTGCAGCCGGTGTTCAACGGCGGAAAGCTGCGATCGCAGGAAGTGCTGGCCGACGCGCGGCGCCAGGAGGCCGTGCTCACCTACGAAGGCCGCGTGCGCGACGCGTTCCGCGAAGTGAGCGACGCGCTCGTCTCCTACGATCGGCTGCGCGTCGTTCGTGAGCAGCAGACGCAGTTGGAACAGGCGGCCGCCGACGCACGGCGACTCGCGGACATCCGCTACCAGGGCGGCGCGACGAGCTATCTCGAAGTGCTCGACGCCGACACGCGCCTGTTCGCCGCGCAACTCGGCCTGGCCAACGCGCGGCTGCAGGAGCTCGACGCGTTCGTCGAGCTGTACCGCGCGCTCGGCGGTGGCTGGCAGCCGTAGCCGCGAGGCGCGTCAGCGCGCTTCGACGATCGTCTTCAGCCGCGCGAGATCACCGGAGAGCGCGGCGCGGATCGGTCCTTCGATGACCATGGCGGGCAGGCCGTCGAGCGCGGCGGCTGAGCCTGCACCCCGCACGCGGACGCGCGACCCCACGGCCGCGCGCTGAATGTCGAAGCGCAGCGTGCCGTCGAACGGACCATCGACCACGCGCAGCGCGAGGACGTGAGGAAAGTGCACGGCGTCGACCTCGGTCGTCCACGCGGCGTCGTGTCCGAGGACCGAGCCCCGGTGCGTGACACGCGCGCCAGGTGCGAGGGCCCGGTCGTGCAGCTCGACGCCGGTCACGACCGACATCCAGTCCGGCTCGCGCTCGGGATCGAACATCACGGCCGCGATCTCGGCCGGCGACGCATCAATCTGAATTTCTACGCTGACATCCACCGCGCTCATCAGGCATCCCCTCCAAGCCTGTATTGTCGTTGATTTCTCTCTGTGAGTTTTTTGTGGAGCCCCGCCCCTTCAGGGTCGTCACGTTAGGGCCCCGCCCGCCAAAAACGGCATGGTCACTGGAAAAACTGGGCCGGAAACGTGGGCGCGGCCTGCGTGGGCGCGGTCTGCGGGCACGGGCATACGGCTTGCAATAGTGAAAGTTGGTAAAGAGGAGCCTGCGTCCATGTGCTGCCGCACTGTCGGTTTCGAGCACGGTACCTGCCTGGTCGAGATTCAGCCCGAGGCAGGCACCCCATCTGCGTCCAATTTCACGGCGTTTCTGTCGCTTGTTGAAGACAACGGCACGGTGATCCGGCCGCTCGTGCTCCGCGATGGGCACCGCGTCCGCATCCGCGCGTCGAGCGAGCCGGTCGCGCTCGAATCGGCGATTCGCTACCTCGAATCCCGATTCGGGGCCAAGAGCGGATCCGATGCGCCGTGCGCCCTCGGACGCGCTACAATCGGCCGTCCAGTGGCCGTGGCTGAATAGCGTCGCCCGGAAGGCTCGTGCCGCCGGCTCCGGCGCAGCAAGGAGCGGACACCATGATGTGTCAGGAGCTGATGCTCGCGCACGGGATTTTCCGGATTGAAGTCGAAGAGCGTCCCGAGATGCCGCGCTACACCGCGCACCTGTCGTTCGTGGAAGACGAAGGACACGTGGTGCGCGAGTTGGTGTTCGCCGACGGACGTCGCGCGGAAGTGCACGCCACAAGTGAGAACCTCGCGCTCAACTCCGCGGTGACCTATCTGCAGTGTTTGTTCGGCGCCCCTGGCGAACCCACACACGGCTGCCTCGTCAATCCTTCACTCGTCCGCACCGGTCCCCCGCTCGTCGTCAAAGCTCGCGCAAGTCGACTGTAAGCGAGTCGAGTCAATTAGCGCCGCGAGTCGTCTTTTTTGCAGTGCGTTGGGGCCCCACCCCCAACGCCACGGCGCTTCGCCGCCCTCGCTGCGCTCGGGGGCTCGCGGTATCAACTTTTATTTTTGGGATGCCACGTCGTCTCCGGGCGCTGTCTCGAAGTGTCTGGCGACATTGCCTGACGCCTTCTGCCGATGTGCTCCGCGGGCCGGCGTGAAAAAACAAAAGCACATCACCGACAGCGCCCGGGACGTGGCACCGGATAAGGGAGCAAGGCGGGTGCCAGCCGGGAAGCGGACGCGCCGACCATCGCGTCCGCGGCAGTCGGAAGTCTCGCGCACAATGTGTGCAGCGACCCGCCCGATCGGACCACGCCATCGCGCACATTGGGCACAACGCGTCCCCGCGCGATTCGCGCTGGGCAAATCGCGTGTGGTGTCATAGACTCAATGGTTGCCGTGCGGTGAGTGTAGCTCAACGGCAGAGCACCGGACTGTGGCTCCGGACGTTGGGGGTTCGATTCCCCTCACTCACCCCATTTTTCCATTCGATCAGTTCCACTGGGCGTGCTCGCTCACCCAGATCGCGACGACCGCTGCACTCACCCACAACACGATCTGCACGGCGAACCGCGTGAACGGTCCGGCGCGGTCCTGCCAGCTTCGCTCGACGGCGACGACCCACACGCCGCACGCCACGGCCCATCCGACAACGCGCGCGATCTCGAGCGACATCCACCGCTCGAGCGTGTCGGGCACGACGACGAGAATCGCCGTCATGACGAGCCAGACCGCCGTGTTGGCGGCGATGAACGGCAGCAAGGGACGGCGCGGAGGGCGGGTCATCGGTGCGCCACCAAAATAGCGCGGCCGTCGCCCGAACGGCGAATCCATCCCCTATAATCGACGCGTGCAACCGCCCGCTTCGCTCGAGGCCCTGGGCGATCCGATCTACGAGGCGTTCTACGGCCTCACCGAACAGCCGTTCGCCATCACGACCGATCCCAAATTCTTCTTTCTGAGCGCATCCCATCAGCGCGCCTTCAGCGAGCTCCTGAACGGCCTGCGCCGCCGCGAAGGCCTGCTGCTCCTCACGGGCGAAACCGGATCGGGCAAGACGACGATGTGCCGCGCGGTGCTCGAGGCGCTGGGCGAGCGGACGTTTTCGGCGCTGATCCTCAATCCGTACATGTCGGGCGCGGAAGTCCTGCGCATCGTGCTGCGTGACTTCGGCCTCGTCACGCACGAAGAGCTGCGGCGCGGCGCGCTCGCGACGGCCGACGTCGCGCAGCTGCTCGACACGCTCGAAGGGTTCCTGCAGTCGCTCGTCCCGCTCGGCAGTCACGCGGTCATCGTGCTCGACGAAGCGCAGTCGCTTTCGCCGCCCGTGCTCGATCAGATCCGTCTGCTCACCGCGCTCGAACAGCAGGGCCAACGGCTCGTGCAGGTCGTGCTCTGCGGACAGCCGACGATCCTCCGGACGCTCGAAAGCGAGTCGATGTACGCGCTGAACGAGCGCATCACGCGTCGCGTCGCGCTGACGCCGCTCCCGGCCGAGGAAGTGCGCGCCTACATCGACCATCGGCTGGCGGTCGCCGGCGGCGCCGATGCCGTCCACTTCGACGCGGCGGCCGCGCGCCTCGTCTTCAACCTCGCGCACGGCCTGCCGCGGCGCGTGAACGTGCTGTGCGATCGCGCGCTCCAGGAGGGACGCATCGAGGGCGTGAACGTCATCACGCCGGAGCTCGTCAAGCGCGCCGCGCGGTCGCTCGCCGGCGCTCACGATCCGACGCTCGTCGCGCCGAGCGAGCCGGTGCCCGTGCCCGCGCCGGCACCATCCGCGCTGCCTGCCGCGAGTGCCGCGAGTGCCGCACCTGCGTCAATTGCCGCGGCCGCGCCGTCGTTCCTCACCGACCTGAGCGAGGCCGATGACGCGTCGTCGCCCGCGCCCACGCGCCGGCGGCTTGCGATCGCCGCGGCCGGCCTCGCCATCGTCGCGGCAGCCGTCGGCGGCGGTTACGGGTATTACGCGCACGGTGAGCGATCCTCAGCATTGGCCGCGCACGCGCCCACGCCGCCGACGCGCGATCTCGGCGAGCCTGCGCCCCCGCTCGCGACGCCGCCGCCCGATGAGTTTGCCAAAGTGATGGAGACCGCCACGCCGCGCGCGCAGGGACCGGTGCCGCCCGCGCTCGATGGCGCCCAAGCGGGATCGACACCGGGTGCGACGCCGCCGGCGAGTACGAATGCGGCACCCGTCGGCCCGGCCGCACCCGCGGCTCAATCGACGCCCGCCTCGACCACGACGCCGTCGCGGTCGACCGGACCGTCGTCAGCGGCGCCGGCGAACGGACCTACGCCGCCGGCGGCTGAGCCGCCTGCGTCAACTCCCAGACAATAGCGACGAGCTCGACCGACACGCCGCCGCGCTTGGGGCCGACCGACGCCGGTTCGCTCGCGTCCGGTTTCTGTGGGATGTCGAGGCGCTGGGTGCGCGCGAGCCAGCGATCGAACTTCTTGGCCCAGCGCGTCACGGCGGCGACGTCCATCGCCCCGGCCGGCAGCGGCAGATACTGTCCGGGCGCCGGCTCGGCGGCGACGAGATCAGCCGGCGCGACCGGCGTCGGCACGGCCGCGTCCCAATCGACCGTGCGCGCGGCTGGCAGAAGCGGCACGGTGAAGGCGACGCGCCGAGTTTCGTCGATCTTTCGCTTCCGGTCCGCGAAGTGGATGGACGCCGCTCCGTACAAATGCGGCGTGTAAATGCCCTGATGGCCTGGGCTGGGCAGATAGAACTGCGGGACTTCGGGCGCGCCAAGCGGCCTCGACGGCCCCGCCAGCCGTGATGTGTCGTTGGTAGCCACCGCCTTGATGCTAGTGCGGGCGGTGGGCCGCTGTCACCCTCGGGCCCGCTTCCGGGCCGCCGGCCGCGCGGCGGCCTTGGGCGGCGTCGCGCCCACGATCCGGGCCGTGCGCTTCTTGGTCGCCGACACGCGATCGAGGCTCTGGCGGAGCGCGTCCATCAGGTTGACGACCTTCGGCGGCGCTTCCTCGGCGGTGGCGACGACCTCGTCGCCGGCGATCTTCGCGTCGATGACGCGCCGCAGCTCGGTCTGGTAGTCGTCGGTGTACTGGGTGAGATCGCCGACCGACTCGAAGCTGTCGATGACCTGTCGCGCCAGCTTGGCCTCGCTGGGCTTGATGGTGGCCGGCACCGTTTTCAGCTCGTCGATCGCCGACATCGCACGCACTTCAGCCGCGTGCCGCAGCGTGTACATCACGAGGCCGTTCTCGCGCGGTTGGATCGCGACCAGATATTCCCGGCCATAGAGCGCGAGCTTGCCGATGGCGGCCTTGCCCGTCATGCCCTCGCGCACGACGGCGAACGCCTCGGCGGCGACCTGGCCGTCGGGCGCGAGATAGTACGGCCGCTCGATGTAGACGGGATCGATGGCCGACGCCTCGGCGAACTGCTGGACGTCGATGACGCGCGTCGACGCAGGACGCACCTTCGCCAGGTCGTCTTCGTCGACGACGACGTACTTGCCCTTCTCGAACTCGAAGCCCTTGACGAGGTCAGACGAGGGCACCTCGGTCTCGCACGTCGGGCACCAGCGCTTCTGCTGGATGCGCGTCCGGCACACCTTGTGGAGCTGATTGAAGCTGATGGTCGCGGCCGCGTCCGTGGCTGGGAACACACGGACGGGGATGTTGACCAGGCTGATCTTGAGGTAGCCCTTCCAGGTCGGACGCGCCGCCATAATTGACCTCGCCGTGAAATTATCGGTCATTTCGCGCCGACACCCCATCGTGCACGTCGTTGCACGATCCGGCCCGTCCCGGCGCGTACGGCAGGTGCCGGAAGCGCGGCACCGCACCGGACTCTACAATGAGGCCGTGTCCGAGTGGCGCGAGAACCCGGCCGATGTTCGCCCGATGCTCGCCACGCTGGCCGACCCGCCCGTCACCGGTCGCGGGCTGGTCTACGAGCCGAAGTACGACGGCATCCGCGCCCTGGTCGATCTCCGGCCCGCCGCGCGCGGGCGGCCGGCATCGGTCGCCATCTATTCGCGCAACGGCCGCGAAAAGCACGCGCAGTTTCCGGCGATCGTCTCGGCGCTCACGGCGCTCGCCGCCACCACGCCGCATCCGCTCCTGCTCGACGGCGAGATCGTCGCGATCGACGCGCGCGGCCGGCCGCTCGGCTTCCAGCACGTGCAGGGCCGCATCCATTTGATCTCGCCGGCCGACATCGCGCTCGCCGAGAAGACGCAGCCGGCCGCGATCATCCTCTTCGATCTCCTTCGCGATGGCGACGACGACCTGCGCGGACGCCCCCTCGCCGAGCGGCGGCTGCGGCTGCAGGATCGCGTCCGCCCCACGCGCGCACTGCGCCGCCACGTGCGTCTCAGCGAGATCGCCGCCGACGATGGCCGCGACTTGCTCGCGCGAGCTCGCGAGGAAGGCTGGGAAGGGCTCATCGTCAAGGACGGCCATTCGGTGTACGAGAGCGGACGCCGGACGCCCGCGTGGCGCAAACTGAAGCTGCTCCACGAACAGGAGTTCGTCATCGGCGGCTGGACCGAGCCGCGCCAGACGCGGCAGCACTTCGGCGCACTGCTCGTCGGCTACTACGATGACGAGGGTGCGCTGCGGTGGGCAGGCAGCGTGGGGACCGGCTTCGACCAGCACGAGTTGGAACGCGTCTCGCGGCAACTCGACGCGATCGCGACATCGCGCAGTCCGTTCGCTGACGCCTTCAAGACGATGGAGCCCGCGCACTGGGTGCGGCCGCGGCTCGTGGCCCAGGTGAGGTTCACCGAGTGGACGAGCGACGGGCTCCTGCGCCAGCCGGTGTATCTCGGTCTTCGCGAGGACAAGGCCCCGAAGGACGTGCATCGTGAGATGCCCGCCGGCGCCGAAACGCCGAAGCTGCCATCCGCGGGACGCTATCGACGCAACCGGCGCGCGCCGGCGCCGTCCGACGACAGCGTCGCGGCGCGCAGACCGCAGGCGCCGAGAGTGACGGCGCCCGCTTCCCGCTCGCGCGGGACGTCGGGATCGAAAGCGGCGCAGCCTCACAAGACCGCGAAGACCGCAGCCAAACCGCGCGGCAGCACGACGACGATAGCAACGCGCGACCGCAAACAAATGATCGACGCGCTCCGCGCGCTCGAACGCGCGCGCAAGGACGGCGACCTTGCGCTGCCCAACGGCGACTCGCTGCACGTCACGAATCTGACGAAGCCGTTCTGGCCGGCGCTCGGACTCACGAAGGGCGACTTGCTGCGCTACTACGTCGAGGTCGCGCCGTTGATTCTTCCCGCCGTCGAGGACCGGCCGCTCGTCATGCGGCGGTTTCCCAACGGCGTCGGCGGTCCGGCGTTCTATCAGCAGCGGCATCCCGAGGCCGTGCCGCCCGGCGTGCGCCGCGAAGTCCTCCCGCCCGAGGCGGATCCGGTCGACGAGGCGGGTCCGCGCGATCGGCTGATCGGCGGATCGCTCACGACGCTCCTCTACATGGCACAGCTCGGCGCCATCTCGCAGGATCCGTGGTTCTCGCGGGTTGACTCGCCGTTTGATGAGGACTCGGCCGCGCTCGATCTCGATCCGACCGAGGGCACGAGCTTCGACCGCGTCCTCGATGTCGCGCGGTGGATCAAGGCCGAGCTCGACCGACACGGCATCCCGGCGTGGCCCAAGACGTCGGGCGCGAGCGGCCTGCACATTCATATTCCGCTGCCGCCGCACACGTCGTACGAAACGGGCCAACTGCTCTGCCATTTCATCGCGAGCCTCGTCGCGTCGGCGCACCCGAAGGTCGCGACGATCGAACGCGCCGTCCGCAAGCGGCCGGGCGGGACGGTGTACATCGACTATCTGCAGAACATCCTCGGCAAGACGCTCGCAACCGCGTACTCCGCGCGCGCGAGCGACTACGCCGGCGTGTCGACGCCGCTGACGTGGGACGAGATCGCGCGGGGCGTCGATCCGCGCGACTTCACGATCCGCACCGCGCCGGCGCGTTTCGCCGCGGTCGGCGATCTCTGGCAGGGCCTCAGGACGAGTCGTCCAGTCGACCTGCGCGCCGTGCTGCGCCGGGCCGCGCGGTGAAGGCGTCGATCCCCGCCGGACGGACGCTCACGCGTTTCGCGCCGGCGCCGACCGGCTATCTCCACCTCGGCCACGTCGCGAGCGCGCTGTACGTCTGGGGCCTCGGCCGCGCGGCCGGCGCGCGCGTACTGCTCCGCGTCGACGATCACGACCGGCAGCGGTGCCAGCCCGCGTACGAGCGCGCACTCCTCGACGATCTGGACTGGCTCGGGTTCGCCGCCGACGTCTTCCCCACATCCGCGTTTCGCGCGGGGCGGTCGGATGGCCGGCAAAGCGACCGCGGCGCGATCTACGCTGCCGCCGCGCGGCAGCTCGCCGGCAGCGGCCTCGTCTACGCGTGCGCATGTACGCGGCAGGATCTCGCTCGTCAGCGGCCGGCCGATCGCGCGCCGGATTTCTATCCCGGCACGTGCCGGCACCGCGCGCTTCCGCTCGCGCCGCGCGGCGTCGTCTGGCGTGTCGCGATCGACGACACGGTCGAGACGTTCGACGATGGCCTGCTCGGACCACAGGTGCAGCGGCCGGCGATCCAGTCGGGCGACGTCGCGATCCGCGATCGACTCGGCAACTGGACGTATCAGTTCGTCACGGCGGTCGACGACTTCAGGATGGGGATCGATCTCGTCGTCCGCGGACGCGACCTGCTCGAATCGACGGGACGGCAGATCGTCATCGCGCGGCTCCTCGGCCGCGCAACGCCGGCCGCCTACGCGCATCATCCGCTCATCATGAAGACGCCGGCGCAGAAACTCAGCAAGTCGGACGGCGACACGGCCGTCGGCGAACTACGCGCCGCCGGATGGACGGCGGCGGCGGTCATCGCCGAGGCCGCGCGGTTGGTGGGATTACCGGATGGCGGCGCGGACGCCGCTGGCGGCTTCGCTCGCGGTCTGTCCTGATGCCGGCGTCGTCGGCGCGAGCGCCACGGGATCGAAGCCGAAACCCGTCCAGAGATACGCGACCGGCGCCGCGCCGCAGGGCGTGACGACGAGCGTGTCGGTGCCGAAGTACCAGTCCATCGGCGAGTCGGCGCGACGATAGCGCGCGGCACGCGGACGGGTGGAAATGGAGCCGATCGTCGGCGGATTCGCGAGCGCGATCTCATGCAGGGCGTAGCCGCCGAGGCGCGCAATCGCGACGGCCAGGTGCGGACCGTCGGGAGCGACGGCCCAGAACGCGACGTCAGTCGAGCCATCGCCGTCGAAGTCGCCGGTCACCAAGAGTGGCGCAGCGGTCGCGCTGGCGCCGGCAGGTGACGCGCAGCCGGCCTGGGCCGGCGGCGCGTCGATATGCGCGCCCTTCCAGCGCGCCGCGACGATCTTCGTCAGGCTCGACGGCAGCGTCGAGCCGGTCGGCGGTGCGGGCAACTGAGTGGCGGGCGTGGCGGCACACGCCGACGCCATCAGTACGCCCGCCACCAACAACGCAGTTTTCACGAGGGTCCTCCTTCCGTCCTGGCCGTGTCCATACACAGCCATCCCACCGGAGAGGCGGACCGTTCGTCAGGCGCTGGCAGGAGCCGTGTGGAGCGGTGGATGGAAACGTGCCGTCTACTTCGGATCGGTAGTACTCGTCACGAGCCGTCGAGTCAGTTGGCTCTGGCGGCCGCGGCCTTGCGGCGCTTCCAAGCCGCGCGGAGCTTGGCCTTCGTCTCGTCGGACATCTTGTACCCCTTCGGCCGCCCACCGGTTCGTCGAGGCGCGGCAATGGCCACCGAGCCGGCATGACCGAGATCAGCCAGCAGCGTCTGCGCGGACTGCAGCAGACGCTGGAGATCGGACGTGATGGCGGCGCGTTCCTGTTTCAGTGACGCGACGCGCGCTTGCAGCCGTCCCAGTGCCGTCCCCAATGTCCCGGCCGTCGCATGCAGGCCGTTCGAACCCGTGGTCGCTCCCCGCTTTGCCATGTCCTACGAACCCTCCAACGCGCCGGCCGACGTGATCTGTCATCGGAGCCGACACGACCCTGTACGACGTCGTGGTCGACAGGAAACCGGCCTGGCATATCCAGACGATCCATCGTGCCATCCTTCACTCGCGCGTGGCAACCGCGCGGGTCGTCGTGAGTATTGACGGCCGAGAGGGGCGAATGGTCCGGTGCAGGGACAAGGGGAGTATGATGCGCGTAGTGTCCTGCCGGCGGGTCGGGGAACGACGCCGGCGCGACATCACGTTTCCGTCACACACAGGCCGGATCGACCCGCGGCCGCCAAGCGCGCTCCCCCGCGCGTCTGGCGCCGGCCGGCGATCCGACGACAGGGCTCGACGCGGTTGACGCGCCGCGGCCGCCCGAACCGCCGTCGCCGGTTCTCGCCGCGTCGCTGAGGAGCATGCGATGAAAGGGTCCAGACTTCGTTCCGTCCTCTGGTCCGCGGCGATCACGGCCGCGAGTCTCCTGGCCGCCACCTTCTGGATGGAGACCACGGCGACCGCGCAACAGCAGCCAACCTTTCGATCGTCTGTCGATCTCATCGCCGTTGACGTGCAGGTCATCGACAAGACCGGGCATCCGGTGGCCAATCTCGATCCCAGCCAGTTCGAGGTGTCCATCGACGGACAGCGTCGGCACGTCGTCTCGGCGGAGTTCATCAAGAGCACGACGGCTGCCACCGACGCGCGCGTCGCGGGCGACGCGCCACTCGCGCTGACGGCCGCGCCCGAGGCGGACCAGTACAACACGCCGGGCCGCGTCTTCATGCTCGCCTTCGATGTCGACAGCTTCGGCGTGGGCGACTCGCGCAACGTCGTCGAGGCCGCCGAGCGGTTCATCCACGAGCTGCAGCCGAATGACATGGTGGGCGTATACGCGTTCCCGCTCGGGCCGAAGCTCGCGCCGACGACCGACCACGCGCTCGCGTCGCGGCGCGTCGACACGGTTCTCGGTCATCGCGAGCCGCTGCACGGTCAGTACAACCTGACGCCGATCGAGATCATCGATATCGTCGCCGAGACGTCGCGCATCGCGTCACGCGTGGTCGTGACGCCAACACGCCAGCCGGGGCCGGACGGCGTGCTGCCGCCAGTGGTCGCGCCCGACGACTCGGACACGCTGCGGCGCGTGGAGATGCGCGAGTGCGGCACGACCGACACGGAATGCGCCGAAGGCATTCAGACCGAAGCGGCAACGTCCGCGTTCCTGCTCGAGAGCGAGTTGACCGAAAGCCTCAACGGCCTGCGGACGCTCGTCCAGAACCTCGGCGAGTATCCGGGCCGGAAGACGGTCGTGCTGTTCAGCGCCGGCATGGTCGTGAGCGATCGCCCCGGCGGCCGGCCGGACGTGGGCGACTTGCCGAAGCTCCTGGGTCAGGAAGCCGCGCAGGCCAATACGGCGATCTACGCGTTGCACGTCGACTCGGCCTACTGGACGGCGAATGCCGCCGAGACGCGCAAGGCCGATCGCGTGCCCGAGTCCCGCAACCGCGAACGCGCGCTGCTCGGCCGCGTGCTGGATCAGTTTTCCGGCGCCTCAGGCGGTGCGCTCTTCCCGGTGCTGATGGGTACGGGCGATCTGCAGCTGCGTCGCGTGCTCACCGAGACGTCGGCGAGCTACCTGCTCGGCGTCGAGCCGGAAGCCGCCGATCGCGACGGCCGGCTCCGGCAGCTCAAGATCAAAGTCGACAAGGACAAGGTCACCGTCCGCAGCCGCAGCTGGGTGGTGATCCCGAAGAAGCAGGGCTAGCGCGAGGCTTCGCCCCGGAGCTTCCGCATGCCGTCGCCGATCCGGAACGAGGCGTTGAAGATGGATCGGAGCGGCATGAGGCCGCCGAGCTTGTAGTCGCCGAGCGCGCCCAGCCCGACCGACGCCATGCAGCCGCACTGCGTGCAGTCGGGGGTGCCGCCGTACTGGCACGGCGTGATCGTGCGCTTCAGGTCCGACGACAGGCACGCGGTCGTCTTCGCGAAGATGCACGCCTCCGGGCTTCCGGGCGGCTGCAGGTAGCCCTTCACGACCGACGGAATCATGTCGTGCAGCTTCGGATGCCGCGCGTAGAGCTCGGTGATCTCGGCCACGACGCGCGCGCGATCCTCGGCACGCAGCATCTCGGGCGAGTCCTCGCCGATCTGCGGCGTATAGAGGCTGAACCAGATCCGCTTCACGTCGGGCAGTCCCGCCCAGAACTCGGTGAACTCGGTGACGTAGCCGGCGCGCGACTGCTGGCGCGTGATCGTGCAGTGCACCGTGATGTGCTGTCCCTTGATGTGCTTGAGGATGCGATCGTAGGTGGCCGGCGCGCGGCGCGCGTCGTGCTCCGGTTGCAGGCCGTCGATCGACACGCACACCTGCACCTTGTCCATCTCCGCCCACGCCTCGGGAATCGGCCGCACGGCGCTCGTCACGATCTGCACGTGCACGCCCATCGCCGTGAGCTTGGGCACGAGCACTTCCAGCTCGCGGAATCGCACGAGCGGCTCGCCGCCGACGATCGACAGGTGCAGCGGCTTGTGCCGCTTCACGACGTCGATCATGCCGTCGATGAGCTCCTGCCCCTTGAAATCGGCGAGCTGCCGCAGGACGACGTCGCCGCCGAGGTGTTCGTCGCCATAGGCATAACAACCCGGGCAGCGGAGCGGGCACTCGCGCGTGATCTCGACGGAGAGATTCGGACGATAGCCCGACAGAATGAGGCCCCAGGCTTTGACGACGGCGCCGGTTTCCATCGTCCAAGCTTATCCGCATCGCCTTCCGCCACAAACTTGACGGACACAATGGAGACCGGCCGGGGGCGGCGAGGGCGCGGCTGGCGACGTGGAGACGCGGCATCACAGGCGCCCGCGCGCGCGCATGGCGCCGCGGCGTGCGACAATCGCGGCCGATGATTCACGCCACCGCGCGGGGCGTCGATCTCATCGTGCGCGTCATCCCGCGCGCCGGCCGATCGGGCGTGGCGGGCACGCGCGGTGACGCGTTGCTCGTGCGGCTCCAGGCCCCACCGGTCGACGGCGTGGCCAATGCCGAGCTGGTCACTGTGCTCGCCGCGGCGCTGAACGTGCCCAAACGCGCGGTGTCCATCACGTCGGGCGCGCGCGGGCGTCAGAAGCGCGTGACGATCGAGGGCGTCGACGAGGCGACGGTGCGGGCGCGGCTGCTCGA